>JAXDQB010000173.1:0-6894 GCA_034668065.1 Paraburkholderia sp. | reverse complement strand
CTACAACCCTTTCTGCTGCCACTGACCGGGACAAGCTGGAATCCCTCGCTTATTCGAAGGTTACATGGCGCCTGCTGCCCTTCCTGTTTTTCTGCTACGTCGCGGCATATTTGGACCGAGTCAACGTGGGGTTTGCCAAACTGCAGATGCTCAGCGATCTGAAGTTCAGCGACACGGTCTACGGGCTTGGCGCGGGCATTTTCTTTATCGGCTACTTCTTCTTCGAAGTGCCCAGCAATGTGCTGATGCATCGCTTCGGTGCCCGGATCTGGATAAGCCGAATCATGATCACGTGGGCAGTCATCTCGGCGGCGACGCTTTACGTCTCCACCCCAACCGCCTTCTATGCGTTGCGCTTCCTGCTTGGCATCGCCGAGGCCGGCTTCTTCCCAGGCATCGTCCTCTATCTGACCTATTGGTATCCTGCGGCACGTCGCAGCCGCGTCAATGCGCTCTTCATGATGGGCATCCCAGTTGCCGGGGTCATCGGTGGCCCGCTGTCGGGCTGGATCATGCAAGCGTTCAGCCGCGCGCACGGGCTCGCAAACTGGCAATGGCTCTACCTGCTCGAAGCCATCCCCTCTCTCATCCTCGGCGCCCTTACGCTCATCTATCTGCCCAACGGGATTCGTGCGGCCAAGTGGCTTACCGAGTCCGAAAAGAAGCTTCTTGAAGAAAAGATTGCACAGGACGGTGCTGGCAAGCTGCACGCCAAGGTCGGAAGCATCTTGAGCAACGGCCGGGTTTGGTTCATGGCCGTGATTTACTTTTGCTGCATGATGGGCCTCTATGGCGTGGGCTTCTATTTGCCAACCCTCATCAAGGCAGCCGGAGTCAAGGATACGTTCGACGTCGGCATGCTCACCGCGATTCCCTACGGATGCGCTATTGTCGCGATGCTGTTGATTGCACGCAGCGCTGACAGGCTGCGCGAGCGCCGCTGGCACTTCGCCGCCGCGGGCCTAATGGCGAGCGTTGGGCTTTTGTTGGCGACCATCTTCGGATCGAACGTCGGTCTCGCTATGATCGCGCTATCGCTCGGCACCGCCGGGGTGCTCTCAACCATGCCGGTCTTCTGGGCGTGGCCAGGCGCCATGCTTGGCGGTAGCGCAGCGGCGGCCGGCATCGGATTGATCAACTCACTGGGCAATCTGGCAGGCTTCGTCAGCCCCGCCATCGTCGGTTGGATGCAGGATGCGACACACAGCACCAACGCGGGTATGTACGTCATAGCCGCGGCTTTGTTCATCGGCGCATGTCTTGCGCTCTTTCAGCCGCGCGAAGTTTAGACCCGCTGGTTTTCTGCGTCGAGTCTCACACACCTGTGTCGACGGCTCGTGCAGCGCAGTCACACCGGGTAATACGTGTAAGTCGCGGCGAAATACAACTCGCGGCCCACCGGCCTACACTTAAAACGCCTTGCATCTAAAGGCGTCTTTCTTATCCACCTCAGTTTGGCCCGCCTCCCCGCGGCGGGCCGTTTTTTTCTTGCCGGATTTGCGTCGGAGAAAAATCATGACTCGACTGTTCGCAATCCTCGCCCTGATCAGTGGCCTTGCAGGCTGTGTCGTCGCGCCATACGGTTATGGATATGGGTACGCTCCTGCGTACGGCTACTACCCTGCCCCCGCTTACTATGCGCCTATCGATGTGGGCGTGGGATTCAGCGGCGGCTGGCGCGGACGCTAGCGTGAAGGGTGACCCTGGCCGTCTGGAACTACATGCGATGTGCTGCGAAGCGACACGGAAACTGTGAGATCTGAAACCGATTATTTCGAGGGTGCACGCTATACAGGCCGACGCGCAACGCCTGTCTCATTGATCGCAGATGTCCCAAAGCTGCACCCTCTTGCAAGCTCATTCCCACAGCGCATCTTTATAGGCCGGTGTCTTTCCAGATGACTGGAAGCATCGGCCGTCGTCGCTGCTGCCCGGCGAACGGCAACGGTGCGATCGCCATCACGGCATCGAAGGCGGTCGTTACCGGTGCCCTGCTGTACGTCTTGTTACACACCCACACAACGGTAACTTGCTTGCTCAATACACTGGGCTCAGCGCTAGAAAGCGAGGAGTCTATGAAAAAAATCGTTGCTTCAATCCTATTGGCGGTATCGCTTGCGAGCATGTTAGGTGGTTGCATCATCGTGCCCGACGGCGGCTATCATCATCACCACGGTTACTACGAACGCTATTGATAATCTGGCCAGCTCGTCCCCCCGCTTGGCTTGCGGTGGGCGATTTCGGCTGGCTGATGGGTGCGGCAATCGTTAAAGCACATGCTCGATCGGCGTGATCGACAGCACCAGCTTGCGCGTCAGTCTCAATGCCGTAATCTCTACGAGGCGATTGATCCGGGATGCATCCAGAAGCCGCTGCAAGGCATCGACGCCATCCACCTTTACTCCATCGATGGCAATGATCGTATCGTCCACCCGCAGCCCACCCTGGGCGGCCGGGCTACCCTTGACGACGTCCATCACGCGAACCCCGCTCGCGCCTTCCAGTTCGAAGTAGCGCTGCACCTTTCGTGGAATCGGAACAGCAGTACCGGCAACCCCGATGTAAGCGCGGCGCACGCGGCCATAGGAAAAGAGCTGCATGATGACCCACTTCGCGGTATCGATCGCCGTCGCAAAGGAGATCGCCTGCGCGCCTGGAATGATTGCGGTGTTCACGCCGATCACTTGTCCAGCCGAATTCACGAGCGGCCCACCCGAGTTGCCCGGATTGAGCGCGGCGTCGGTCTGGATCACGTCGTATATCATCCGGCCCGACGTCGAACGCAGGCAGCGTCCGAGCGCGGACACCACACCGGTGGTCACGGTTTGCGCGAGTCCAAGCGGATTGCCCACAGCAATCGCAATTTGTCCGACCCGCAACTTCGCGGATTCACCAAGCGCTGCGTGCGGCAGGGGCTCCGCCGAGCCGATCCGCAACACGGCGAGGTCAGTGCTAGGATCGTCGCCGACAATGCTCGCTTCTTGGGTGGAGCCCTCCGCAAGGGTCACCCGCACGGCGGTCCCACCATGCACGACGTGGCTGTTCGTCAAAAGATAGCCATCGGGCGTGAACAGAAACCCGGAGCCGCTGGCATTGCCCATGCCGCGCTGCACGGCCTGGCCAGGAATGCTTCTGTCGACTGAAATAAATACGACTGCCTGCTTCACACGCTCCAACGCACCGATGACGGTGCGCGAATACGCATCGAGCAGCGCGTCGTCATTGTCACCCGCGAGCGCCCTGGAGGGGGACGAGGCGCCGCCTCCGGGCGTCTCGCGCGCGAGGTCGTCAATAAAGGCTGGACGGCTTCCCATGATCAGGATTCCTAACCTAATTAATCGACGCTAGATGCGGGAGCGAAGCGCGGTTTTCAAGGGGCACACGATGTGCGGGCTTGCGCCGGAGTTGCCGCCTTGAAGCGAACCGCTTTCGGGACCGCCCGGCACGGTCATACCCTTTTCTCCAGCATTCAGCCGCAATGAACAGACCTGCGCCGCGCGCTCGCTCGAATTACCCCGGAGCGCGGCATAACGCTCCGCTTGCAGCATGGCCGTTACCGCATCCTCGCGCTGGTTGGCGTTGAGATATGCATCGGTGAGTTCGCACCATGCTTCGTAGCGTTCGCCATCATCGCGCGCGAGTTCGGCCGTTTCGAGCAAACAAGGAATCAACCTTTCCGGTAGACAGAGTGACTTCAACAGCTGCCCCTTCAGACGGTTCAACTCATAGCGGACGGAAACCGGGCCGTCCTGGCTCAACGCTTTATCGACGAGCGCAAGCACCTCGGAAAAATTGCTTTTCCCGTAGCGGACTTGCGCGGCGTTCAGTTCGGAGCGCAACACGTCAAGCGCGTTAGTTTGTTCACCGCCCCTGTCCAAGTCCGGCGCGCTTCGCACCACGGCCGAATTCCCGCAGATGAGTCGCTCGGCAGGAACGTTGAAAAAACGAGCCAGCTCGCGTGCAATCCTGAACAAGACAGGCTTGCTGGTTTCGGCTCGCTTGATCGAGGAAATCGATACCCTAAAATGCCGAACGGAACATTCGTTGGCCAATTCCTCCTGGCTAAGCTGGCGGCTGTGCCTCAGTTGCTTCAGCACGCTCGCCTCGAGCACGACCCGGCCTCGCATGAGCGAACTGGCGAGCGTACTGATATCAGTGGTGATCACGTCGAATAGCTGTCCTGAGTATGCACGAGTATGCGCAAACGCCGACCATCCCGCGCCGCGCGAGCGCACCGACTGCCGAAAATTTCATCGTCATTTATATCCCGGAAGCCAATTGCCATCAAGATATCGATATACAAAACAATACTTGATCAGCATATCGACTCACTTCCGCATCGATACGTTTTTTGATTATTCAATTCGACTCACGCCCCGGAGGCAGACATGAGTATTCACTTTGAAACACCACTGCTTGAATCTCGATCCTTATCGCAACGAAAGCTGAAAACAATTTGGCTGAAAATGGAAACATGTCAGCCGACGGGATCTTTTAAAACACGCGGCATCGGCCACGCATGTTCAATCTACCGGGAACGCGGGGCGCAGCGCTTCATATCTTCATCAGGTGGCAATGCGGGCCTGGCGGTAGCTTATGCCGGTCGCAAGCTTGGTGTGCCGGTCACCGTCGTCGTGCCGCTCACCACGTCGGAGCGCGCGAAGCGACTGATCGCGCTGGAAAATGCAGAGATCATCGTTCACGGCGAATCGTGGAATGAAGCGGATTCGTTCGCCCGTAGCTTGGTGCGGGAGCGGGATGCGTTCGTTCATCCATTCGATGACGAACTGCTGTGGCTGGGTCACGCCTCAATGATTGACGAAATCTCGCAGACCATCGCGCAGCCTGACGCGATCGTTTTATCGGTGGGCGGCGGCGGGCTGCTATGCGGCGTCGTGCACGGACTGCGGCGCAATCGATGGCATAACGTGCCGGTGATCGCAGTTGAGACGGCTGGCGCCGATTCCTACGCGCAAGCGCTGCATGCGAACCAGCTCGTCCAGTTGCCTGGGATCACCAGCATCGCAACCTCGCTCGGCGCCCGAGCAGTATCCCGCGAGGCGCTCGCCCTGGCAGCACGGCATCCAATCGAAAGCGTTGTGGTCAGCGATGCCAACGCGGTAGCGGGTTGCGTCGAGCTGCTGGAGGAACACCGCGTCGTCGTCGAACCCGCATGCGGTGCATCGATCGCTGCGCTAGATGCGGACATCCCGACCTTGCGTGATGCGACGAATATTGTCGTCATCGTATGCGGCGGTGTGGGCGCTAGCGTCGGTCAATTCAAGGCGTGGAGCGAAGCATTCGCAGCGGAGTGAACCTGCCGCAATACCAATCTGATACCGATTTGAATCTTCTTTATAACCCGCAGGTCACGGACAATGACTCTGCGCCTCGGTGTCACGACGGGTTCTCAACCCGAGACACCGGCGCCAATAACGGGGGCGTTGTCGTTGGGCAATGAGTCAATCGGATGTGCGCGATGCGTGAGATTGGCGGCCGAGAAAACGAATGCGTGGCCTTCATGCTTACGTTTTGCTTCAGCGCAGGCCCGATCATTGCATGACCACGGCATCGCCTTTGGAACTCGATCCGATTATTTCCGGAAGTTCCCGAAGGAGATGGCATGGAAAAGCGTGAGAAACAACAAGCTGTCGCAGAGAACGTCGAGCCGCAGAATCAACGCAAACCGTCCGAGCAGGAAGCCGAACTCCTGAGCGCCTTGGAAAAAGCCTTGACCGATGCCCAGCAGCGGCTTGCGGAGACACCCAACCCGTCCTGGCTGTACGTGATCGACGCGCTCAAGGAGCCCCAGGTCCAGAGTCACTTCATTGATCACATTCTCGATTCAGAAGTATTTCGGACTGCTTATTGTCTTAGCGGCGAAAGCAACCCGGAAGAGGCGCGCATCGTTTTCGAATTCAACTGCACCGAGCGAAAAATCTCGCTGATCGCGCCGCGCTTTCTGGTCCATTTCAATGTCGCCACCAGGCGAGTCTCACGGGTGGAAGATCCAGCACCTGCACGCATTCCGGTCGGCGCATCGTTGCCCGGAATGCAGTACTGCCTTTATTGATCTGCATTTCGCATTTACACCCCGAATTTTCAGCTCCACTTCGCACCTTTTGCACGTCGAATGGCATCGAGACGCGGCGCGGCGCTCGAGGGCCAATGTGGTACCCAGTCTGCGCCACTCATCGCTTGAGCATCGGAGGCAAAATGAACAACACTAGTCCCGGTATCGATCAACCCAATCTGGCAGGCAACTTTAATGGCCTAGCCGGCCTGGCTGCCAGCTACCCAGGCCTGGCAGGCCTCGCGTGGGGCAGCCCAGGCTTGGCAGCGCAACCCGGATTCGCCTTCGGCCAGGGGCTTGCCGGACTCGCTCCGGGTCTGGCGGGCTTGGCCTTCGCGCCTGGCCTCGCCGGTCTCGCTCCCAATTTCGCGGCGCAGGCCCCGGGCCTGGCAGGGCTGGCCTTCGGACATGGCCTCGCCGGACTCGCGCCTGCTTTCACGGGGCAAATCCCGAGTCTGGCAGGCCAGGCCTTCGCGCCCGGGCTCGCCGGTCTCGCTTACGGGCTCGCCGCTGGGCAAATTCCGGGTCTGGCTGGGCTGGCATTCGCGCCTGGTCTCGCCGGTCCCGCTTACGGACTCGCTGGGCAAATTCCGGGATTGGCAGGGCTGGCATTCGCACCCGGCCTCGCCGGTCTCGCTCACGGGCTCGCTGGGCAGTTTCCGGGATTTGCAGGCCAGGCCTTCGCGCCCGGCCTCGCCGGTCTCGCTCACGGGCTCGCTGGGCAGTTTCCGGGATTGGCAGGCCAGGCCTTCGCGCCCGGCCTCGCCGGTCTCGCTCACGGGCTCGCTGGGCAAATTCCGGGTCTGGCTGGCCTCGCCTTC
>JAXDQB010000172.1:0-7018 GCA_034668065.1 Paraburkholderia sp. | reverse complement strand
TTCGCGCAGCTCGCGGTATTCGTTGTAGGAAAACTGGCGGTAATCGTGGTTCGCGCTTTGCCGGGCGGTGAAAACGTTGACCACTTCCTCCGGCTTCACCGGCACCATCGGCCGGAGAACCACACCGTTGATGAGAGCGAAAATTGCCGAGTTCACCCCGATGGCGAGAGCCAGGGTAATGACGGCGACGATGGTAAACCCGGGCGTCTTGATGAGCTGCCGAAACGCGAAGCGAAAATCGTGGATCATAAGCGAGGCCTTACCCTTGAGATGCCGCAGGCGCCTGCTTTGGATTCAACAACCAATGGAGACGGTCTGCCCTCAGGCCGTTGGCGCCGCTTTCCAGGGCGGGTGCGCCGTCAGCGGATGAAGTTCAACCCATTGGGAATGTAGTGGGGGAAAACGTAGGCATACAGCATCACGATCACGCCGACGATGGCTGCCAGCGCCACCGAATGCCAGAACAGGAAGCGGAAAATGGAGCCTTCGTTCCCTACCTGATTGGTGGCGGCCGTGGCGATGCAAATGGATTGCGCGTCCACCATCTTGCCCATCACGCCTCCGGCGCTGTTCGTGGCGCACATGAGAATAGGACTGAGATGGAGCTGCTCCGCGGTGATTCTTTGCAGATTTCCAAAGAGCGCGTTCGACGAAGTATCGCTGCCGGTCAGCGCGACGCCGAGCCATCCGATATAGGCGCCGAAGAAAGGAAAGAGCCAGCCAGTCCGGGTGAAGGCGAGCCCTAGCACGGCGTCCATGCCCGAGTAGCGCGTCACGTAACCTATCCCTAGCATGCAAGTCATCGCGATGATGGCGAATCGCAATCGCACCAGAGTCTTGCCGAGGATGCCGAACATCCGGCCGAAGCTCAGCCCGAGCAGAAGTCCGGCAAGGATGGCAGCCAGGAAACAACCGGAGCCAGTAGCAGTCAGCCAGTTGAAGTCGAAGCGGGCGGCTTCCGGCGTTGGCTTGGCAGCGACAGGTGGCGTGCGTAACACTTTTCCGTGGAGGTAAGGCCAATCCCAGCCGGCTGCACCGGGGCGCGGTTTGCCATCGTCCGTTACTACTTTGAAGGAAGGAGTCGTAGCTTCGTTAAGCGAGTTCTTGATCGAAGGAAGTCCCCAGCACAGAACGAAGATCGATAGGATCAGGAAAGGCATCCACGCCTTTGCGGTTTGTCCGGCGGAGTAGCGCTTGCCGGAGCTACTCACGGAACCTGCATCCACTGCGGCTTCGTCGCGGAACCGCCAGATCTTCTTCGGTTGCCAGACCCGCAGAAAGAGCATCGTCACCACGAGCGACACAATCCCCGCTGAAATATCCACGAGGTTGCTGTCCATATGATTGGACCAGAACCACTGGGTCGCGGCGAAAGAACCGCCTACAACCAGGATCGCGGGAAAGACCTGGAGTGTTTCTTTCCAGCTCACCATGGATCGCACCAGCCAGAAGGGAACGACCACGGCTGTGATCGGAAGGATGCGCCCGATCATCGCGTTGAGATCGCTCTCGTTCAGCGCCGTCACAGCCGCCAGAGTATGCACCGGCGTGCCGATCGCGCCCCATGCCACCGGCGAAGTGTTCGCAATCAGATTGAGAGCCGCCGCCTGGAACGGCTTGAACCCAAGCCCGATCATGAAAGCGCCCGCGATGGCCACCGGCGCGCCGAACCCCGCGCAGCCTTCAATGAACGCGCCGAAGCAGAACGCCACCAGCAAGAGTTGCAACCGCCGATCAGGCGTGATGGCCGCGACCGACTGCTTCATGATTTCGAATTGCCCGGTCTCGACCGAAATGTCGTAGAGAAAAACCGCCGCGATCACGATCCAGACGATTTTCAGCAAACCAAAAGCGGCGCCGTAAAAGAAACTGCTGACCGCGAGCAAGGCGGGCATCTGGATAACGATCATCGCCACCAGCACCGCGGTCGCCGCCCCCGCGATAGCACAAAGGTGTGGCCGCACCTTCAACCCCGCCAATAGCCCTAACAGAACAACGATCGGCGACGCGGCCAGCAGCGTCGAGAGCCACCAATGCCCGATAGGATCATAAACTTGTGTCCAGGTCACAAGTTCATTTCATCCTTCATAACTCATCCTTTATCCATGCCGGGTAGCCAGCGAGCTCGCGAATACTTTCGGAGTTCGCTGCATCGTGTGGTTACGTTTGCGGGATGAATGCTTCGGTTGGGCCATCCGATGGGCGAGTTCGATTCCAGACGGCAATAAGATCGTCTTTTCGCCTGGCATACCAATAGAGAATCAAATCACGGGTCTTTCGATCTACCTCGCCTCTGAGCAGCTTGCACTCGGCTAACGTGAACGTCGCATCGATTTCGGGAGATCGAACGTGAAAATGCGGAGGATTGTGTTCGGCCGAGTAGATCGAAATGGACAAGCCGTTAATCGTTCCCACTCGCTCACGGGTGTAGAGGAGGATACGCCGTCCATCCAGCTCTTCCCACACGTAGCAACCGGACTCGAGCAAGCGCCTCAAGCTCTCGGACAGTTTATCGAGCGTAACGGACGACATTAGACCTAACGAAAATAAGACCAGCGACCGCTGCATCGCATGGTTACGCTCCGTTGGAGATCCGAAAGATATAGTCACGCGTCTTTGAACCCCTGCTGATTTCGATGCCGGGCGTTTTGCGGGCGAGCTCCAAGATTTCATCTCTCGAAAGACCCGTTTTCTTGACGAGCCTGCCTATAGTCGTCCATGTGAAAAAGCTATTCTCGATGATCTCACGGAGCAGTTCTGAGTCATTTCTTTGGGCAGCTCGCGGTGCGGGCGACTGGGTATCCGTGATCTCTTGGACTTGCGCGCCCATCTCCTCTACTCTGCGTTCAAGCTCGGAGAGTTCTTGTTGCTGGTGTTTGATTTTTTCAAAAAGGTCTCGCGCTGACTTGGCTGTCTGGCGCGCATCATCCTCGGCGGCTTGGATGGAGGATCGAGCCTTCCGGACGTCGAAACCGAAAAATGCGACGCCAATAAACGCCAGAAGCGAGATGAATATCCCGCCCGCCAACACAGCGCCTTTGAAGAACGTTATTACGTCCGGTGTTAGCGCCACTGTGACAAGCGGGCTGGTTGGTGATGTCGCGGCGGCCGATGGTGATGGAGAAGGCGTTGTTGACGGCGCGGATTCCGCCAAGGCGTGAAAAACCACTGACGTCCACAGTATTGCGGCGCAAAGTGTCCCTTTCATCGCGGGCGTTAGGAGCCTAACGAGAACAAGAGAACTACAGGTGGAGCCTGTTAGCTGTATCGCATGGTTAGGTATCATGGGGTTTGATTTCTTTGGTCTTGTTGGATGTGGGCTCGAACTCGAAAACGTCGAAGACCTCAAGTTCCTTAAGTTCTTTTGGGGTGTAGTTAGTGGCATCGACGGTAATTCCGGCCTTCGACTTGCGAACCAGTAACCGCCGCTTGTGTGTCTGTGCGTAAGCGCGCAATGCGGCGATGAGAACTGGGGCGGAGGCCGTGACCCAGACATATGGAGCCGGGTGCTCAAGCGCGTGCTGGATGATTTCTGGAACCGCGTTGAAAACACCGTGAGACTTTCGGGCATTGAGACCGTGGGAGCGCAAGAATGAATCAAGCTCACCGTCATCAGGAGATAGCTCGATGAAGATACTTATCTCGTCGGATCGGTCGGATGTGGTCGGCATGTGCGTTTTATGGGAGAGCGCGGTAATGACGCCTAACAGGACAGAAGATCAGTTACCGCGGCCAGGAGCGCGTATGACCGCAAGCTGGACGAACTAACTACACAAAATCTACGCATTAGAGTGGGGGGCGGTTCGCTGGATCGCTTGGTTAGATGGCGGAATCTCCACGTCAAGTCTCTGAATGGCCTTGATAGCGCCTAGCTCGAAGAGCAGGATGCTCGCAACCACCCAAACATGTTCGATCGCGTCGGGCTTCGAAAGCTGCTCTCCCTCCCAGGGCAAACAGGTCTCAACGCACACGCTTTCGTCGCGAAAGCCATGAGCAATCATGTTGCGAAGCTTATTGAAGCCGAATAGCATGCGCTCTCGATCTTCGGCAGGCTCGCATAAGCCAATGTACAGGGCGAGCTTTCGGTGAAACGACCATCGCCCATATTTCGGATCTTCAAGAATCTCTGGACGAGCAAGCTTCGAGGCGATCTCAAGCGTGAGAGCCCGCTCAATGAGGAGATGCGCGTGAAGGATCATCTGTACGAGGTTCTCACCGTGAAAGACACCTTCAACCCGTTCTAGCAAATCGGGATCAAAGCGGCTTTGCAGCTGGAATCGGTATCGTCTTGTCATATGCGCCTCGAAACGCCTAGCGAGAATATGCAAAAAAGTTTTGTCTAACGGAATTGGGGTAGGACGGAATGGGAGGGTGCATCCTTCGCAGGATAGGGGATCGGGGCGCGGGCGGCAATGCGAAACCCGCCTACGCTAAGGCTACGGCGGGGCAGGCGGAGGGCAGAGGAAGCAGAGCTTCCAAGACAATTGCGTTGATTCGCTTCTCCCGAAGCTCACCCCGAAAGGGCTTGGTCCATCTCACACCGCTCCCGCGCGCTCGATTCACAAGTGCAACCCACCACGGCGGGCAGGCTTTGGGAACAAGGGATTGGGAGCGAGGGAAAAACGCAATTACGCCCGGGACACGGCGGGGCCGATCGAGTAAGAAAGGTCGTCGTCAAGGTAGGTCGCAATGTCCAAGAGGCGTTCACGCGCGTGGAATTCGGCAACGCGGGGATCGGATGCGAAGAACGCGAATAGTTCGGCATCGTCGTTGAAAATCCGAATCTGGACGGCGCCTTGCGCATCAAGACTACGCGCGCCGTAGCCTAGCAGTTCACCATTCTGCCCGGTGCGGCTGAGGTTGCGGATGGCTGACAAGTCGTCCTCGCCGTGAGGGCGATAGAAGGCCGGGTCGGAATCCAGAATGGGCCCTACGAGATCGCGGCGGAAGACGAGCAGGCCAGCATCAGAGGCGTCGATGATTGTGGCCGGAGGCAAAGCAGAGCGGAGATGGGAACGGATAAGACCCGAGGCTGCTTCGCCCCACGGATCCCAATAAAGCGGCTTGTAGCCTAGGCTGGTTGCAGCGATTTGCGCTTCAACCGTGCGCTTAATCGGCCAATCAACTTCGGAGTTCCATTCTTCAAAAACTTTCCCGAATGCTGCGCGCGCAGCTTGGCCGATTTTGTTGACGAGATGGGGGTCTCTTTCCACGACTTGCTTTTTGAACTGTAACGGACCGCTTTCATTTGTTGGAGCGTATCGCCTTCGCAGAGTCTCGCTTTATCGGGCGCTCGTCAAGGTCCAGCCTAGGCCAAGGCTACGGCGAGGCAGGCATAGGATGGAGGAGGAGGATGGAGGATGGAGGACGGAGGATGGAGGACAGAAGTCAGAGGTCAGAGATCCTTTGTCCGCATCACGCATCACGCATCACGCATCCCCGTCAGATCGCGTTCCGCTTCGGGCGACGAGAGTGGCGGCGGCGAGATGGCCGGTGGTGTTCAGGACCGTGGCGAAGACGTCGGGGATCGCGTCGACGGCGATCAGGATTCCGATTCCTTTGGCGGGCAGACCGATGGCAAGAAAGAGGGGAGTGAGCATGATGAACGCGCCGCGCGGAATGCCGGGCACGGCGAAGGCAAGGAACACGGCGGCGAATGCGATCGTGGCAATGCTGCTGGCGGGGAGCGGGACGTCGTAGAACCAGCCGACGAAAAGCGCGCCGATTGTCCACGCGACTGGCCCCGCAATTTTAAATGTCGAAACGGCGAGCGGCAGGACAAAGCCGGTGATCCGCTCGGGCAAGTGTAAGTTCTTCTCGGCGGTCTCAACGAGGGCCGGCAAGGACGCGATGGACGAGCTGGAGCTGAAAGCAATGAGCTGTGGTGGGAGGGCGGCCCGCGCGAAGCGGCGCAACGGGATGCGGCCGACGATCGCGACCACAGGATAGAGAAGCAGGGTAACAGCAACGCTTGCGATCGAGTAGGCGGCGACATAAAAGCCGATCGCGCCAGCCAATGTTCCGCCTGCATGGACGGCCAGGGGAAGGACGAGCGCGAACACGCCGATCGGCGCGGCGAGGATGATCCAACGGACGAGGATCAGCATCGCGTCGCTTAACGCGCGGAAGAAATGCGTCAGCGTCAGACGCGATGCTTCGGGCGAGCGCGCAATGGCCAGCGCGAGGAGCAGGGTGAAAAGGATGAGCGGCATCATCGCGCCGTTCGCGGCGGCGGCGACCGGGTTCGCAGGGAGGAGCGAGACGAGCCAGGCCGAGAAGGTCTGCGCCTGGCCTCCCTCCGAAATTTCGTTCGCCGCTTCAATCGCGCCGGGTGGGAGTTCCAGGGGGCCGTGCGGCGGAAGCAATCGGAACGTCGCCAGCGCGACCGGAATGATGATTGCGGCGACTCCGAGGAGAAGCAGGACAAAAGTAAGGAGCGTCCGTCCGCCGAGCCGGCCGATCGACTTGATGTCCGACACCGAGGCGACTCCGGTGATCAGCAGCGAAACGACGAGAGGGATTACGGTCATGCGAATGCCGTTGACCCAGAGCGTGCCGACCGGCGCGATTGCGTCGGCAGCGCGGATGAGGGAGGCGTTATCCGACGCCGCGAGGAGGACGCCGAGGAGGATCGCGGCGGCGAGAGCGAGAAGGACGCGCGTGCTCTCTTTCATCACATCATCAAGTCGCCGCCGTTGATATCGAAGGATGCACCGGTGATGTAGCCGGCGGCCTCCGAGGCAGCGAAGCAAATCAGGTCCGCGACTTCGCGCGCGGTGCCGAGACGCGGGATCGGGTAACTTGCGGCGAGGCGTTGCAGCAATGCGTCGTCGGCATTCTCGCGCGTCAGCTCGGTGTCGATCATCCCGGGACAGACAGCATTCACTGTACTCCCGAACTTGCCGAGTTCCTTCGCCGCGGCGCGAGTGAAGCCGAGCAGGCCGGCCTTTGACGCGGTGTAATGCGCGCCGCCCAGGGTGCTGACTGTTCGGCCGGCGGACGACGAAATATTAATAAT
>JAXDQB010000171.1:0-10155 GCA_034668065.1 Paraburkholderia sp. | reverse complement strand
CTCGTGCGCGCGTAACGTCACAGGACCCAACGCTGACCCTCAACAATGCCAAACGGTGGGGCCGCGTGGCCTCTGGCCTTACGCCGAAAAATCGATTTCGATTTCGAATCGCCTGCTGCGCAACCCCACGGACGATCACGCCAATGTGCTGTACATCGGGCGAGTTGGAACACGTTACGAATACGTGAGCGAGCGGCTGAGCCGCGAACTCGAAGGGAACGCGAGCGACACCGGGACCGACACCGAACGATTGCTGGCGGCGCTCTATCCGGAAGACGCGAAGCGCCTGGCATTGCATCTGCAATCCACCGGCGACATGACCGGTCGAGTACTGAGAATGCAACTGCCCCGAAGAAACAAACGTCTCGGCGATTTGACGTGTCAGGTCGAGACTTTCCCGACCGCGGACGGAGACTATGTCGTGATGCGAACGATGAAAGAGTATGCAGCATGAAGGCGCGGAATTCGCTGACGACTGATATCTGCTATGCAGGCAACGATCACGCCGTGCTACTGCTGCACGGATTGCGCAGCACCCCCCAGGAAATGGGCTATATCGCCAGACGCTTGAATGAGAGCGGGTTCGGGGTATTTGCGCCGTATATCGAGGGCTATGGCTTGGGTAGCCCGTGCACATCGCGGAAAGAATGGCTCGCTGAAGCGCGGATGCACTACAGCAAACTGCGCCAACGCTATCGGACTGTTTCTGTCGCGGGGCTGTGTATCGGCGCCACGCCGGAGCTGGCACTCGCAGCGCAAGGGCCTGGCGTCGCTGGGTTGTCGCTGCTGTCGGTCACGCAGTTTTACGACGGCTGGACCATTCCCTGGTATCAATGTCTTCTCAATCTTTCCTATCGCACGCCGCTGCGCCATTTCTACTCCTTCAGCGAGCGAGAGCCTTATGGCCTTAAGTATAAGGCGCTGAGACCGAAGGTCGCCGGGAGCATGCGGCAGAAGGGCGATTCGGAAATCGGCGCATCGACGCTCTCTATGCGACATATCTACGAAGCGCAAGCCCTCGCACAGCACGTCAAGGAAAGATTGCCTCACATCAAAGCGAACTGCCTGCTGATACACGCGATCGACGACGATACATCGACCGTCGCAAACGCCGAGTTCGTCCATGATCGGATCGGCTCGACGGTTAAACGAAAGATCTTTCTCGACGACTGTTATCACATCATTTCGATGGACAACGAACGGGAGCTCGTAGCGCGTGAAACCCGGTGGTTTTTCGAGGAAGCGTTATCCACGCCGCTTCGTGGGTAAAGGTCTGGTAAAGGGCGCGAGCCACGGCGCGTGACCAAGATCGTCGGGCGAGGCACCAGCGCAAGCCAAAAGCCGATGCGTCATCGAAGTCGCCAGAGGCTGTTACGGTACTTGAAATCGCTTGAAATCGCTTGATGCTTTCACGCAGCCGTTTTCAAAAGCTCGGCCGAGAGGTTGAATTGGCCAGCGATCGATGTCAGCCGCTCGCGCCACTCCCATTTTCCGAACACGTCGTGCACGTTCTGCAAGCAACTGAGCAATTCGACCGTGGTCGCATCGAATACGTTGATGCGTGAGCGCAGCAGCGCGCGCTTCAGTGCCGCTATGCCAACGTCCATGTAGGCCGGCGTGGCTTCGGGCGCCTTCGCGATGTAGCGAACGGGCACGCCTTCCATCGCTGTCATGTAATCGCGCGGTTTGATGAAGCTGCCTACCGGGCACCCCCCGCAGTAGCCTCGATACGCGCCGCCGCCGTGAGGCAGCAAGGCGGCATGCCCCTGGCCGAACAGATGCAGCACAGCACGATCGAAAATGTCCTGATGCGTCAGGAAATTCAGGCTTTTCATGTCCATTCCCCCTGCGCCCGAGCGCAGCGCCAATTGTTGAATTTGAATGCCCTGCATATTCAGCATCGGTAGTCGATGGGGGCGCGGTGGAGGCCGCGCATACAAGCGACGCGATGTGTCGAGTCCTTAAACGAGCTTCTATTACGGTCGGACTTCGATCCTGGCTGAAGAGATTTGCGGGCCCTATCGGGCACCCTTGAAGGCGCAAATGCGCGACTGCCTAGGCTGATGACGTTACGTTATAGCCGCGATCCGAATTGGGCCATCACCTGGAAGGCAGGGATGCATAGGACATAGGAATACGCAATACATACATGCGTATGAGGGGCGGCTCATGGCCACTGTCGTGAGCTTCGTGCACTCCGAATGTTGCTGTCGTCTGACGTCTGACGTCCGCCGTTGACCGTTGTCGATGGCGTTTTGACGTCAGCGCGTTTTTTAGGCTTGACCGCCCGAATCAAAGTACTAGAGAGACGAGTGGAGATGCGCAACCGGATCGCCAGAATAACGCTGCAGAAACTGGCGCACACGTTCTGTGCTTGGAGCCGAGAAGAAGACGTCGGGATGACCTGTCTCGACGATCGTGCCTCGGTCCATAAAGACAATACGGCTTGCGACTTCGCGGGCAAACGCCATCTCATGTGTGACGACAACCATGGTCATGCCGTCGCGCGCGAGGTCCCTCATCACCGAAAGCACTTCGCCCACAAGCTCAGGATCCAGGGCACTGGTCGGCTCGTCAAATAGCAGAAGGTCCGGTTTCATCGCAAGGGCGCGCGCAATTCCCACTCGCTGTTTCTGACCGCCGGAAAGCCGTGCCGGGAAGGCATCCCTCTTCTCATACATGCCGACTTGCCGCAACAACGCCTCACTTTCGGCGCGTGCCGCATCCTCAGGGCGGCGCTGTACGTGCACGGGCGCCTCCATCACATTTTGCAGGACGGTCAAATGAGGCCAGAGCGCGAAATGCTGGAACACCATGCCGATGCGCATGCGCATCGCCGCCAGCTCGCGGTCGCGCATGACGACGCCGCCGTTGGACACGCCGATTTGCTGACCATTCAGGAAAATGCGGCCCTGGTCGGGGCGCTCGAGCCAGTTAATGCAGCGCAGGAGCGTTGATTTGCCTGAGCCCGACGGGCCCAGCAGGCACACGGTCTCGCCGCGCGCGACGCTCAGGTTGACATCGTCGAGTACGTCCAAGGCGCCAAAGCGCTTGGAGAGCCCGACGATGCTCAAAACAGGCTGCGTGGCGATGGGAGCGATGTGCGGAACCATCATGTTCATCGGCGGGCCTCAAGATTCGGACGAGAGACGGGGCATTAAGGGGCGATTCAAGCTTTCACCCAATTACCGCCCCGCTCAAATAGCAAACCAGATCGATTTCAACGAGCGCGTTGCGGCCCAGCTTCGCCACCCCGATCGTGGTCCGGGACGGCAGATTAGGGCCGTCTTGCTGGAAGTAACGCGCGTAAACCGCGTTGAAGAGCGCGAAGTCGCGTTCGAACTCGCTTAAATAGATTCGCGCGAACACCGTGTCGTCGTAGGTGTAACCGGTGTGCTCGAGAATGCGCGTGAGATTCTTGAAGCAAAGCTCAGCTTGGGCCTCGATTCCAGCCGGCAGTTCGGCGCTCGGGGCGTCGGGGTCGGTAGGGAGCTGGCCGGTCACATATAGCCAGCCTGCGGCCTGGACCGCGTGGGAATAGAGCGACGAAGTCGGAGGAGGGCTGGCGTTCGGAACGAGAAAATGGGCTTTTTGTGCGGGCATCGTGGGTTTGCTGGCATGGAGATTAACGACGAAGCGATATGAGTCTGGCGCAGAACGTTGGGCCTACTCGCCGTAGAGTAGCGTGCCGCCGCTCTCCTTCAGTATTCGCTCGATGTGGCGGGCGATGTCGGGCGCGCCCGTCATTTCGCCGAAGGTGCCGCGGGTCATCGGACCGAATGCGAAAAGGCCCGGGACGAGCGCGCCGTCGCGATCTTTGAGCCGGCTGCGCGGATCCACGTCAAGACCGGTGCCTACTGCGTCGAGGCGGGCGAAACCAGCTTCAAGCAACGAGCGCACGAGCTGATTTTCAGCGATATTTTTTGCCGGTCCGGTGCACAGAACGATCGCGTCAAATACCCGTTCCTCAAGCGCGCCACCGCGTCGTCGCAGGGTCGCGCGCAAGCCGCCGGCCGTGTGTTCGATGCAGGCAATGCCTGACGATTCAACGACGATGCGGTGCGTGGCGATCGCTTCCTGCACAGCCGCGTGGACCTGCGGGGCAACCCGGAACCGGTGCACGTCCCAGAACGGCAGCAGCCGCCGGGCAACGCGCCGTTGCTCACGCTCCGGCAGCGCGCGCCAGATCACATGCATGTCGAAGCGCAGTGCGTCGACCGCGGGCTGCCACCCGCGTTGCGCCCCCTCGCGTGCGATCCGGTTGCGCAGCTTGCGCAGAAGTGCTCGGGCGCTCCCAGGCGCAGGACCATCGGCGAGGAAGTCAGCGGTATCGGAAAAAAGGCCGTGCGGCTGCGCGAGCAGCCCGCGGCGCGAGATCGCGGTGATCGGGCCGCGGTGATCGCGTCCGAGCAGGCTGGCTGCCACATCGGCCATGGTCAGCCCGGTGCCGACCACTAATACCGAGGCATTCCGGGGGATTCGATCGAATGCGCCGGGTGACCATGGGTTAGCGATCAGAGCGGGATCGCGCAGGGTTGCGTCGTCCACTTTGCAGGGCATGCTCGGCGCCGCATGCCCGAAACACAGCGCGACCCGATCGGCGTCGAGCGCAGCGCCGGTATCGAGCACGACTTTATAGCCTGCGCCCGCCGCGCGGATTGCATGGGCAGATGCGCGCCAATGAGTGAAGCGCACGTGCTCACCTGCTGCGGCGAGGGTGTCGTGCAAGGTGGCCGCCACATAGGCGCCGTATCGTTCCCGAGACACATAATGATGGCCTCGCATATCGGTGCTGCCGGGATCAAGGCAGTCATGCTCGATGAACCAGCGTGTGGCGTGGCTGGCGTCGTCTGCGAGCAAGCTCATCCGGTCGCTCGGCACGTTGATCCGGTGCAGGGGATCGGCCGTACCGTATGCGATGCCGCGGCCGAGTTCGGCCGCCGGTTCGACAAGTGCGAAATCGAGCCGGCGCTCGGGCTGCGAAGTCAACCCGCAATTGCGAGCGCTCATGCTCACGCGAATTGCATGGATGATGAACGCAATGCCGGTGAACCCGCCGCCGACGACAACGATGCGCAGGGGAGCGCCCCGTTGCTCGACGACGGCGTCGCAATGCGACGCGCTCATGATGTCACCAGTGCGCGCAGTGCCGCGTCAAAGCATGCGACGCTTGCTGTCGCGACACCGATGCCGATCCATCCGGTTACGCCGTCGCGATGGGCGATGCCGGTGTGAATGCGGATCGGTTCGCCCGCGTCGACGACCCGTTGCGCATCGAGCCCGAGCCCGGCGCCTGCCTCACCGGCAAGCGCTGGAGCGATCGTCGGATGTGCCGAGTCGAAGAGCGAGCGCATCCGGTGCCCGACCGCGCTCGCTGCTTGCCAGTCCTGCTGCATCAGGCGCGCCAGTTCGGGCGAGCAGTGAGCGATGGTGCCGCCGAGTCCATACGCTTCCATAATTGCGCTGTCTCCGAGGTCGCCTTGAGCGTCCAGAGGCGTGTGCGGTGCGAAAAATCCGCCGTCCGGGAAGCTCGCCGGCGCGGTGAACCAGCGCTCGCCGCAGCCGGCGATCCTCACCCCGCAGGAGACGCCGTTGCGCGAGATGGCGGTGACGATGGACGAGTCAGGGATGTCGTGTGCGCGATCGAGCGCGAGCTTCGCGCCCGCCATCGCGTAGTTCAAAAAATGCTGCGGGTTGCCGAGCAGCCAGGCCCGAAGGGAGGTTTCGAGATCGCTGAGCTGGCGCACGAAGGCATACATGCCGCCGATATTGCGCTGGTGGACGTCATCTCCAAGAGCAACGCCCTCCGCAATCAATGGCAGCAGGGGCAGCCCCCCTGCGGGCAGGGCGCGGGCAAGCGCGGGACCTACGACCTGATCCAGGTGGTCGAGTCCTGCAGCAACGGCTTCGTCGTAAAAGCCGAAGCGCAGCACCCGGCGTCCCGCCTCGGCGAGCGTCGCATGGGCGACGCCCGAACCCGCGCGGTTTTCGATACGCATGACGGTTTGCCTCGGCCGCACGACGCCAGTCATGGGGGAAACGGTCCCGAGGTCGTGATTAGCTCGCAGCCGGATCTCGCCGCGCATGATCATCGCGCGCGCCGCCTCGCGGTTACCCGCCCAGCGCTCGTGCAACACAGCGCCAGTCAATGCATTGAGAACGGGCGCGGGAATCTCGGCCGCGCTTGCGAACGGTGGTCCTGCGTGCCCGAGTTCGCCGTCCGCCAGGCCAAGGGCGACCGACGCTCGCTCGCAACCAGTCAACACGGGCTCGGTCGCGGCGATGCGCTCGACGGCCAGGCGATTCGCGCCGCGCCGTGCTTCACGAGAAGAGGACGAATTTGGGTGGGTCATGATGCGGTGGCACTTGTTCTGTTGGTTTGGTCAGGCAACGGTGGAGGCTGCGTCATTGAAATTGCTCCGACATTCGGCGCAATGTCGCCACCGCAAGCTCGATAGCGGAGCACAACAGCCAATACAAGAGTACGGCAGCAATGAACGCCGCGAACGGGATGTAGTAGTTCGACTGAATACTGTTGGCCGCGAAGGTCAACTCCGGCACCGCGATGATCGTAAGAAACGAGCTGTCCTTGATGATCTGGATGAACTGATTGCCGAGCACCGGGGAAGTCGCAAAGAAGACTGGCGGCAGGATCAGGCGACGGACCAGCCGAAAGCCGTGGAACCCGAATGCATGCCCTGCGTCGATTTCGTCGCGGGGCCGGCCAGCCCAACCTGTGCGCAGGATTTCGGCGATGTACGCCGTATGATAGACGAGCAGTGCTATGAAGGCTGCCGAACGATTGTCGAGCCTGATCCCAAGCGACGGCAGGCCGTAATAGATCAGATAGACAAACAGCAGGAAAGGCGTGCATCGCATCAGATCGACGAAGCCTCGCGCGAGCGCGGCCACCGCGCGCATCCGGGCCATCAACGCGGCTGCGACAAAGGCGCCGGTGGCAAGCACACAAGCGCCGGCGAGGGCGGAAAACACAGCGGTCGTGCAGACACCGTCGATCAGTTCGTCCTTGTGCGCCCAGATGATTGCGAGTTCGCGTGCCATCATGCGTACCTCGCGTTCAGTCTGCGTTCGAGGTGGCGCTGCAGGCTCACAATCGCAAATAAGAGCCCAACATAGAGAACCAGCGCTACGATCAGGGGGGGCAGCGGTTGGTAAGTGTCTGCGCCGATCCTCACTGCGGCACGGGTCAGATCGACGATGCCGATGACCGAAACCGCAGGGCTGGTCTTGATCAACACCGTCATTTCGTTGACAAGCGCCGGCAGGCTCGCGCGCGCGATCTGCGGCAGCATGATCCGGCGCAGCAGCAAGCCGCGCGGCATGCCGGCCGCACGCGCTGCGTCCAGTTGGTCGCGCGGAAAATTATCGAGGCCCGCTCGCCAGATCTCGCAGTTGAAAGCGGACGTATTCACGGTTAACGCCATGATGGCCGCGAATATGGCGGGGATGTCATAGCCGAGCGCCGGGGTGACGAAGTACACGACGAGCGCCAGCGTGAGTAGCGGTGTCGCTCGCACCACGCTGACATAGAAAGCGAGAAGACGGCCGATGACCGGGATGTTGCGCCAGCGCAGAATGGCCAGCACGAGTCCGAGGGAAAGCCCAAACGCGATCCCGAGCGCACTAAGTCCGAGTGTGACGGCAGCCCCCGAAAGCAACGGGCCGATTCCAAAGCCGGTCATCGCTTGGATCCGATCAATACTCGGAGACGAAGTGAACGGGCATGTCGGGGAATGTCACACCGAACCATTTCTGCTGGAGCGCGGCAATGTCTCCGTTCTTGCGCTCTTCGAGAATGTAGTCGTTCAGATACTTGAGGAGCGTATCGTTACCTTTGGCGACGCCCCAAGCGATATAAGTCTTGCTCGACACGGGCTGGCCAATTTCGAATACGTCGCCTTTTTCCTTGACGAGGGTACGCAGACCGATGATGTTGTTGACGACATAATCGGTACGGCCGAGCGCCAGATCTTGATACGCCTCAGGGTAAGAGGTGTATTGCACGATTTTGCCGATTTTGCCACCCGATGCGGCGAGCATTTTTTCAAGTTCTGGCAGGCGCTGGTACATCGCACTGCCTGCCTGAACGCCGATCGTCAGCCCTTTCAGATCAGCCACTGAATTAATACGAGTGTCGCCTTTGCGCTTGACGTAATAGATAGTCGCCTCGGCGATGGGCAGCGTGAAGTCCAGCGACTTCTGACGTTCTTTGGTGATCAGGAGCGCGGTTGCCGCGGCGTCGTACTTGCCGCTGACTACACCGGCGATCAGGCCGGTGAACGGGATGATCTGCTGGTGCACATCGTATGGCCCGCGCGCGCGCAGCTTGGCGACGAGCTCATTGTCGAAGCCGGTCGGCTTGCCATCCTGAACAAATTCGAACGGGCGAAAATCGTCCTCCGTCGCGACGGTCAAATAGTTGCGTTGCTTGATCTCGTCGAGCGTGGCGGCTTGGGTTGGGAGTGAGTGCAGGAAGCTCGCCGCCATGCAGAGTGCGGCACAAATAAGGGCGGCAAGACAACGTTTCGATAGTCCGGGGCGTAACGACAGGAGGGAAGACATGTGATCTCTGCAAGTGAGGGTAGACGGCCGACCGACTGTAGCTCGCCAAAATTAGAAACTCTCAATTGCAAAAAAGATTTCTTCGCGAAGTGCGCAGATCCTTTTTGTCTGAATAAAAGGCTTTGCAGCTTTTAAAACAAAGGGGGCGTAAACGCCCCCTTTGTTAATAAGCTTACTGCGGCCCGTTACTGCGGGCGATTACTGCCGCTGATAAATCTCCGCACCGCTCTTAACAAACTCGACGGCCTTCACTTCCATACCTTTTTTCAGTGCCGCATCGTCCGAGAGCCCCTGCGCCGCCGCGTATTCACGCACATCCTGCGTGATCTTCATCGAGCAAAAGTGCGGACCGCACATCGAGCAGAAGTGCGCGACTTTCGCCGACTCCTTCGGCAGCGTCTCATCATGGAACTCGCGCGCCTTGTCCGGATCGAGGCCGAGATTGAACTGGTCCTCCCAGCGGAACTCGAAACGCGCCTTGGAAAGCGCGTTGTCGCGCACCTGCGCACCCGGATGTCCCTTGGCGAGATCGGCCGCGTGCGCCGCGAGCTTGTAGGTGATGATGCCTTCCTTGACGTCGTCCTTGTTCGGCAGCCCGAGGTGCTCTTTCGGCGTCACATAGCAGAGCATCGCCGTGCCGAACCAGCCGATCATCGCCGCTCCGATGCCGGAGGTGATGTGGTCGTAGCCGGGGGCAATATCCGTGGTGAGCGGTCCGAGCGTGTAGAACGGCGCTTCGTCGCACCATTGCAGCTGCAGGTCCATATTCTCCTTGATGAGCTGCATCGGCACGTGCCCCGGCCCTTCAATCATCACCTGCACGTCATGCTTCCAGGCGATCTGCGTGAGCTCGCCGAGCGTCTTCAGCTCGCCAAGCTGCGCTTCGTCGTTGGCGTCGTAGATCGAGCCTGGACGCAGCCCGTCGCCGAGCGAGAAGCTCACATCGTAGGCCTTCATGATTTCGCAGATTTCCTCGAAGTGCTCGTAGAGGAAGCTCTCCTTGTGATGCGCGAGGCACCACTTCGCCATGATCGAGCCGCCGCGCGAGACGATGCCCGTCATCCGGTTCGCCGTGAGCGGCACGTAGCGCAGCAAGACGCCTGCGTGGATCGTGAAGTAGTCGACGCCTTGTTCGGCCTGTTCGATGAGCGTGTCGCGGAAGATTTCCCAGGTCAGATCCTCGGCCTTCCCGTTGACCTTCTCCAGCGCCTGATAGATGGGCACCGTGCCGATCGGTACCGGGCTGTTGCGGATGATCCATTCCCGTGTTTCGTGAATGTGCTTGCCCGTCGATAGATCCATGACCGTGTCGCCGCCCCAGCGGATCGCCCACGTCATCTTGTCGACTTCTTCTCCGATCGACGAAGTGACGGCCGAATTGCCGATGTTCGCGTTGATCTTCACGAGAAAGTTGCGGCCGATGATCATCGGCTCGCTTTCCGGATGGTTGATGTTGGCGGGAATGATCGCGCGGCCGCGCGCCACCTCCTCGCGCACGAACTCGGGCGTGATCTCGCTCGGCGCATTTGCGCCGAACGCAGCCGCGCCGAACGCCTGGCCCGGGTGCTGGCG
>JAXDQB010000170.1:0-4867 GCA_034668065.1 Paraburkholderia sp. | reverse complement strand
TGCTCGAGGGCGCCGTCGCGCCGGATCAAAAAATGCGACGACACGCGCAATCCGCGCAGATGGGCGCCGTAATACGGGTGCGCGGAACAGTCGAGGCGATTCTGAAACAGCTCGACGATTGCATCGCCGCCGAAGTCGCCGGGCGGCAGGCTGATGTTATGGACGACGATGAGCGTGGGCACTGCGCCGTCAGGCCGCGCCTCGCAGTTCGGCGAAGGCAGCGCGCGCACGTCGCGCACCCAGCCCTCGTCGATGACGAAATTCTCCACGCTCATCGCACCTTCACCGCTGGCCCGCCGCGCGCGCCGCGTGACGGCGCGCATGCTCCGCGCAGCAGAAATACTGCCCCGCGACGAAGAGCGACTCGCTTTTCGGCGCGTGCACGCCGCACGACGCGCACCGCACAATCGGCTCGGGGAGCGAGCGGGCCTGCCTGGGCTGCGCGCCGCCGTTCGCGGAACCGGTCGCCCCCTTCGCCCGCGCGGCGTCGGCCACGCGAATGGACTTGACCAGCCAGCGGCCCGCGAAAATCAGCAGGATGAGAAAAAGAAGTTGTCGCATATGGGAGACGCGTGCGCTACCGTGAAACCAGACACTAGACGACGGATCGGTGCAGCAGCACCTCAAAGACGAAGCGGCTGCCGACATACGCGAGCAGCAGCGCCGCGAACGACGCAAGCACCCAGCGCAGCGCAGCGCGACCACGCCACCCGGAAATCCGGCGAGCCGTAAGGAGTGCGCCGAACATGACCCACGAGAGGATAGAGAAAACCGTCTTGTGATCGAACGTCAGCGCACGGTCTATCAACTGCTCGCTGAAGAGCGCCCCTGAAAGCAGCGTCAGCGTGAGCAGCGCAAACCCGGCGCCGATCATCCTGAAAAGTAGCCTCTCGAGCGTGAGCAGCGGCGGCAGCGAATCGAGCCAACCAGCTAGCCAGCTGCCCTCAGCCCGGCGCTGGAGGGCGCCTCGCAGGGCGTGGAGACGCCGTTCGGCGAAGAGCATCAGCACCGCGTGCAACGCCGCGATCGCAAAAAGCCCATAGGCGATGTTGGCGATGATGAAGTGCAGCTTGAAAAGCGGCGCGGCCGCGTAGGGCAGCACACGCACGCCGCCGAACACGAGTGGCATCAGCGACGCGACGAAAGCAAGCGGCAGCACGAGCAGACGCAGGCCATCGAGCGGCAGGAAAAAACTCTCGATCCAGTAGATGACCGAGCCGAGCCAGAACATCGCCGAGAGCGCGAACGCGAACCCGAACACCATCGCCTCGCGCGGAAAGATCGTCATGTGCAGCAGCACCCCGTGCGCGACGAGGGCGACGAAAAGCAGCGCGCGGCCCGGTGCCGTCATGCCCGAGGCCGCTGCGAGCTCGGGCGCCCCGGGCACGGGCGGCACGCTCGAAAGCATCCCATGCCCGTTTCCATATCCGCCAAGCCCGCCGGCAGCCCCGCCCTGGCCCGTCCCACCGGCCCTGTAAGCGTGCCAGGCAGCCACGGCGAGGCCGCCATAAAGGAATGCGGTGAGGGC
Organism: Paraburkholderia sp.; assembly: GCA_034668065.1. Taxonomy (GTDB): domain Bacteria; phylum Pseudomonadota; class Gammaproteobacteria; order Burkholderiales; family Burkholderiaceae; genus Trinickia. Next base: position 3,339 of record JAXDQB010000170.1, on the reverse strand, counting down.
ATACAGTACAATATCCATGTTCCCGAGTTTACACTAGTCGCTCGCGCGCGCTGGCCCGCCGGCGCGCACCGTTGACCGTTCCGTTTCCTTCCGCCCGCCCCATGCTCGACACTCTCACCCAACGGATGGCGCGCGTCGTCAAGACGCTGCGCGGCGAAGCCCGTCTCACCGAAGCAAACACGCAGGAAATGCTGCGCGAAGTGCGCCTCGCCCTGCTCGAAGCCGACGTCGCGCTGCCCGTCGTGCGCGAATTCGTCGCAAAGGTCAAGGAGAAGGCCCTAGGCGAGGAAGTCGTTGGCAGCCTGTCGCCGGGCCAGGCGCTCGTCGGCGTCGTGCAGCGCGAGCTGACCGCCGTGATCGGTGGCGACTACGAAGGCCATGCTGTCGAGCTGGACCTCGCCGTCACGCCGCCCGCCGTCATCCTGATGGCAGGCTTGCAGGGCGCCGGCAAGACGACAACGGTCGGCAAGCTGGCCAAGCTGCTGCGCGAAAAGTACAAAAAGAAGGTGCTTACCGTGTCTTGCGACGTCTATCGGCCGGCCGCAATCGCGCAGCTGAAGACGGTGACGGAGCAAGTCGGCGCCGACTTCTTTCCATCGCAGCCAGACCAATTGCCCATTGACATCGCAGTTGCCGCCGTCGACTGGGCGAAGCGCCACTACCACGACGTACTCATCGTGGACACGGCGGGCCGGCTCGGTATCGACGAGGCGATGATGCAGGAGATATCCGCGCTGCACGCCACGCTCAAGCCGGCCGAGACGCTCTTCGTGGTCGACGCGATGCTCGGCCAGGACGCCGTGAATACGGCCAAGGCGTTCAACGACGCGCTGCCGCTCACCGGCGTCGTGCTCACGAAGCTCGACGGCGATTCACGCGGTGGAGCCGCACTCTCGGTGCGCCACGTGACGGGCAAGCCGATCAAGTTCGTCGGCGTGGCCGAGAAGCTCGACGGGCTCGAGATTTTCTATCCGGACCGGATGGCGAACCGAATTCTCGGCATGGGCGACATCCTCGCGCTCGTCGAGGAAGCGCAGCGCAACGTCGACGTGAAGGCCGCGCAGAAGTTGGCCGACAAGGTCAAGAAAGGCGGCGACTTCGATCTCAACGATTTCCGTGCGCAGCTCGCGCAGATGAAGAACATGGGCGGCCTATCCACGCTCATGGACAAGCTACCCGCGCAGTTTCAGCAGGCGGCGGCCGGCGCCGACATGAGCCAAGCCGAAAAGCAGATGCGCCGCATGGAAGGCATCATCAACTCGATGACGCCGTTGGAGCGCGCAAAGCCCGATCTCATTAAGGCGACGCGCAAGCGCCGCATCGCCGCCGGCGCGGGCGTGCACGTGCAAGAGGTCAACAGAATGCTCAATCAGTACGACCAGATGCGCTCGATGATGAAAAAGCTCAAGGGCGGCAATCTGCAGAAGATGATGCGCGGCATGAAGGGAATGCTGCCGGGCATGCGCTGAAGCCGCGCGCTGCTTCGGCAGTGCCTGGCCGCTACCCCTCCTAGTTCGCTATATAGACAGTCACCGCCCATCCGACGCCATGAATCGCGAAGAAGCCATCCACATTTTCCGCCACTCCGAGGAGATCGTATCGGCTGCCGAGGTTGACGCGTCGATCACGCGCATGGCGCAAGAGATCAGCGCGGAAATGAGCGAGGAATTTCCGCTAGTGCTTTCGGTGATGGGCGGCGCCGCCGTATTCACCGGCATGCTGCTGCCGCGACTCGGCTTTCCGCTCGGATTCGACTATATCCACCTGACGCGCTACCGCAACAGCACCACGGGCAGCCCGGACATGCAATGGCGGGTGGCGCCGGCGGAGTCCGTCAAGGACCGCGTCGTGCTCGTACTCGACGACATCCTCGACGAAGGCGAAACGATGTGCGCAATCCGCGACCGCATCCTCCAGATGGGTGCGACGCGCTGCCTGTGCGCGGTGCTCTGCGAGAAAACGCTCGAGACGAGCAAGCCGCTCTACCCCGACTTCCACGGCTTCAAGGTGCCCGACCGCTACGTGTTCGGCTGCGGCATGGACGCAAAGGGCTACTGGCGCAATCTGCCTTCGATCCGCGCGCTGACCGAAGGCGCGTAAGCGCGTAATCTGGCGCTGCAGCACAAAGACGCGGATGCCTTCTTCAGGCCTACCGCGCCAAGCGCCGGTTTAGCGGACGAATCGGGGATTGGCCGCCGCGCCGCGCTCGAGCCCCGCACGAATCCGGGAGGTCGCGAGTCCAGCTGCCTCGTCAACCGGCACGAGCATCGCTTCGGTGTCGCGCCGGCCCTGGTATTCGATCTTCCCGTCCTTGAGACCACGCTCGCCGATCACGAGCCGATGCGGCACGCCGATCAACTCCCAATCGGCAAACATGACGCCAGGCCGCTCGCCGCGATCGTCGAGGATGACGTCGATGCCGGCTTCCGTCAGTTGGGCATAGAGCTTGTCGGCAGCTTCGCGCACCGCGTCGCTGCGGTCGTAGCCCATCGGGCAGAGGACGACCTCGAACGGCGCAATCGCCTCGGGCCAGATGATGCCGCGCTCGTCGTAGTTCTGTTCGATGGCGGCACCGAGAATGCGTGTGACGCCAATGCCGTAGCAACCCATGATCATGGGTTGCGGTTTGCCCGTTTCATCGAGGAACGTCGCGCCCATTGCCCGGGAGTACTTGGTCCCGAGTTGGAACACGTGGCCGACTTCGATGCCGCGACAGATCTCGAGCGCGCCCTTGCCATCCGGCGAAGGATCGCCAGGCCGCACATTACGGATATCTGCAACGATCGGCTCGGGCAGATCGCGCCCCCAGTTCACGCCCGTCGTGTGGTAATCGGCCTCGTTCGCGCCGACGACGAAGTCGCTCATGCGCGCAACGGTGCGATCGGCGATAACCTTGACGGGCTTTTTCGTGCCGATGGGCCCGAGGTAGCCCGGCGGCGTGCCGAACCACTCGATGATTTCCGCCTCGGTCGCGAAGCGGAAATCCGCCAGCCCCGGCAGCTTGTGCGCCTTCACCTCGTTGAGGTCGTGATCGCCGCGCAGCATCAGCAGCCAGATTGTCGGCTCAGCGCCTTCGTTGTCTGTGGCAAGCACGATCGACTTGATGGTGCGCTCGAGCGGGATGTTCAGGAACTCGGCGACGGCCTCGCACTTCGCCTTGCCCGGCGTGGCTGTCTTTGTCATCGTCTCGCCCGGCGCGGCGCGCTCGGCCAGGAGCGGCATCGCCTCTGCAGCTTCGACGTTGGCCGCGAAGTCCGAGTTCGGGCAGTAAGCGATGTCATCCTCGCCCGTGGCCGCGATCACGTGGAACTCTTGCGACTTGCTGCCGCCGATCGCCCC
>JAXDQB010000169.1:0-6275 GCA_034668065.1 Paraburkholderia sp. | reverse complement strand
CAATGCCGGCAAACGCGGCGTTATAGATGAGCACCGTGCGGAATCCGAACTTGCGCAGGGCGAATGACGTGAGCGAGCGCATGAACATGCTGCCGAAGGCGGAGGCACACGTAATTAGTCCCGATTCGAAAGCCGTCATGCCGAGCCCTTCCTGAAGGGCGAGGGGCAGCAGGAAAGGCACTGCGCCTAGCCCGATTCGGAACATCGATCCGCCGAGCACGCTCGCGCGAAAGGTAGGGATCCTAAGAAACCGCAGATCGAGCACGGGCCGTTCAGTGCGCTGCGCATGGATGACATACAGGGCGAGGAGAAACCCGCCTGCGAGACACATCTCATAGGCGGTGCGATCCGGGAGAATGTCGCTTCCCAAGAGCGACAATCCGAGCAGCACGAGGGACCCGCCGAACGCCGACAAAAGGAAGCCGGTCCAGTCGAGTGGGCCGGGATGCGGCTCATGGGTGTTGGCGATGTAGCGGTTCGTCAGGTAGATGCCAAGCGCGCCGATCGGCACGTTGATAAAAAAGATCAGCCGCCAGTGCAAATAGGTGGTGATAAAACCGCCAAGCAGGGGCGCAGCGGCGGGCGCGAACATGGCCGGCAGGCTCAGGTAGTTCATTGCGCGCACGAACTCGGTCTTTGGCACCGAGCGGAAGATGATGATTCGCCCCACCGGCACCATCATCGCGCCGCCGATGCCCTGCAAAAAACGCGCGAGCGTAAAGAGATGCAGAGAGCGTGATGCGGCGCACATGAGCGAACCCGCGATGAAAATACCGATCGCCGTGCGAAAGACGGTGCGCGAGCCGAATCGATCCGCAAGCCAGCCGCAAATGGGAATGAAAACGCCAAGGCTTACCACATAGCTCGTAATCGCGATTTTCAAGCTGACAGGATCGCTGCCGAAGTCGCGCGCCATCGAAGGAAGCGCGGTGACAATAATATTGGCATCGGCGCTTTCCATGAATAGCGCACATGCGACGATGAGCGGCGAAATCAAGGCGATGGCAACCGGCATAAAAAAGCGGCGCTTCGGCGGCGGAAAAGCCAGAATTATGCGCCGACTTTTTTGCAATGTGCAAAATTGCGCGCGATTTGTCGTGCGCACAATGATGGGTCGATCCAGTCCGATCCGATTGCGTTACCGTGCTCGGTGGGCCGCCGTCTTCGCGCGAGCACGGCGAAGGCGGCATGTTCAAGCAAAAAGGCAAGGAAGCTGCTCGCTCATTGGGTGAAAGGATGGCGGTTGATATAGGCGGCGAGGCTTGCCATTCGCAAGCTGCCCCAGCCGGTCGGGTAGTCCCAGCGCGGTCTGGCGTTGTAGCCGTAGCCGCTATACCCGTTGTTGCCCGAGGTGACATCGTAGACGAGCGAAGGCGTAGCGGCCACCGCGCTGTAGAGTTTCGACGCAGGGAAACCGAGCGCATTCGAATGGGCCGATTCAAGCCTCGCCCAGAAGCCGACGAAAAGCGGTGAGGAGAGGCTCGTGCCGCCCACCTGAGCGATGCCGTCGGACGTGTAGATAAGCGATCCCGTGCTTTGCGCGGCGTCGAACGAAATGTCGGGCACTGCGCGGCCCGCCGGTCTCGGGCTCACTTTGAGCGCACGCTGCCAGACCGGCATCGGCTCGAATGAGCTGAAGCCTCCTGTCGATGCCCAAAGCTTGCCGCCACCGTCTACGCCTTCGTTCCATACGGTTTCGCTTGCGAAGGCGTTGTTGGCGCGCGTGTAAAGCGTCGTGCCGCCCACTGCGATGACATTGGGGGACGAGGCGGGCCAGGAAAGCGAATAGGTACTGCCATCCGGGTTGCCTCGGTTGTTGCACTCGTAGACGCCCTCGTCGCCCGAGGATACGGAGAACGTCTGACCCTGAGCCACGGCTACCGTGAAGATCTGGTCCTCAGCGGCCATGGTGCCGTCGGAATAAGCATCCGCTTCGCACCATCCGAGCGAAACGTTGATGACCTTGGCGATGTTGTCAGTGACGGCCTGATTGAACGCCTGAGTCAGTCCAGTATTGCCCGATGCGTTCATATCAGCCGCATAGAAGATCAGTTGCTGCACCGCGCCGCCGGCTGCCCCGAGAATGTCCTGACTGTCGAGGTCCCATTCGACTTGGCCGCCTGGATCGTCGTCATAGTTGCCTTTCGAATCGCCTGTCTTCACCGTGGAGACGTTGACGGGTGACAGGTTGTTGGCGCTCGTGAATTGGGCGAGGTCGCTCGTGGCCTGAGTGGCGCCCCCGATCGTGATGATTCCGACGGCCGTCTTTGATGCATTGGGGAGGCTGTCCGCGCCATAGATGGCGGAAAACTCCGTGGGGTAATGGCCCTTTGCGACGCCGTTGGCGAGCGTCGTGGCCTGCGTGCGCGGCCCGGTGATCGCCATGGTATGCGCGCGCGTCACGTTCTGCAGCCCAAGCACAGCCAGCACGGAATCGCCCACGTCTTCAGGTACCTGTGCGGTCGCCGCATTGGCGTACATCATGCGCCCGTTCTTCTGGAAGTGGACGATCGGCGTATTGAAGGCGCGCTTTACGGTGCCGACAGTTCCGTCCGCCGAGATAAGCATTCGATTGTCCGAAACCTTTATATCGACAAATCCGTTTTGGCGCAGGTACTCGGTGACGCGTTCGATCTGATTAGGCGTCGGCGCGAATCGATCGAGGAATTCTTGACGCGTCAGGCGTTGCTGATGGTCGCCGGCTGCGCGCTGGGTCACGGCACGGGCGAGGTCGCGCAGCTTGTCGAAATTGTTTGCCTTCATGCTGAGAACGATATGGGCCGGTTCTCCAGAGGTGGCCTCCATTTGCGGCGAGGCGGCGAACGCGCGTTGCTGGTTGGACGTAAGGAATGCCTTGGTGGCGGTGTCGACCCATATCGTGCGTGCGCCACCCGCGTGGGCCGGTAGCCCGGTGACGGCAAGCGGCAATGCGAATGCCGCTCCCTTGCACCATTTCGATATCGACTGCTTTGCCTTCAATGTCGATTCCATTTGACCTCCTTGGTGGGCAACGCCGGAGGAGACGCCGCGTCCGCGCGATGGCGGTACGTCAGCGGATGCGATTATGTTTGCCGTCTCGAACCATTGTTGTCATTAACGTCGATTAAAGAGCGCTCGCGATAAATTGCCGAGCGTCTTTAAACTAGCAGGGCGGGAATGATTTCGTGTAGCTATTAGATATGCGGGGGGAAAAGGCTGTCTGTACGCTTTATTTCCGCGCGTGTGCGATTAAAAAAATTAATTGACTTTGTCTTTTTTTATGGCATTTCCGACGGTGAATCCGGAAGAGCGCGCATCGCGTATGTCAGCGTAGGGCGGAACCGGCCTCGCCCCGGCGTTATGTTTTAGCAGGGCGATCCTTTAACATGTCGACGAAAAGGTCGTCCCGATCTTTTTCTTACGTGAGCAACACACCATGCCTTCGCATTTCTCCGATGAACCGCCCCTGAACGAGCGCGAAAAGTCGCAGCGTCTCGCAGGGTTCGTGCTCAATGCGGTTCTCATCGCATTGGCGTCATGGGTGCTGCGCGACTTCATCGCTCCGATGGTGTGGGCCGGTGTTATCACAATCGCGCTGTGGCCCCTGCTGCTGCGAGTGAGCAGCCCACGGCACGGGCAAAGTGGCGCAACGGCGATCGCGTGTGCGGTGACGCTGGTGGTTGGCCTATTCGTCGCATTGCCGTTCGTGTTCGTCTTTGCGCAGACGCTGCATGAAGCGCATGACCTTATGGCCTGGCTCAAGGCCACCGAGGCAAACGGCATTGCGTTGCCTGAATTTGTCACGCGGTTGCCGTTCGGCACGCAAGTTGCCGACTGGTGGCAGGCCAATCTCGCGCGGCCATTCGTGCAGTCGCCGGCCATGCAGGGATTGCACGGCTCGGCCGTCGTGACCGCGAGCCGGCGATTCGGCGTGCTTGCGGTGCGCAGCGTTGCGCATTTCGGCTTCATGCTGCTCGCGTTGTTCGTGCTGGTGCAGACTGGGCCGCGCCTTGCAGATCAGTCGCTCAAGGCGGTGCACCGTCTGTTCGGCGACGCGGGCGCGCGACTTGCGACGAGGATGGCCGCAGCCGTGCGCGGAACTGTATCGGGGCTCGTCGTCGTCGGTCTCGGCGAAGGCGTGCTGATTGGTCTCGCCTACGCTTTCACGGGTGTGCCACACGCGGCGGCCATCGGTCTCTTGACGGCGGTTGCGGCCATGTTGCCGTTTTGCGCACCGATCGTCTTCAGTGGCACTGCGTTATGGCTGCTCATGCATGGCGAGACGGCCGGAGCCGTCTCCGTCTTCATCACGGGTTGGGTCGTCGTACTCGTCGCCGAGCATTTTGTCCGTCCCATTTTGATCGGCAGCGCAGCGCGTTTGCCGTTCCTCCTCGTCCTCTTCGGCATTCTTGGAGGGGCCGAGACGTTCGGCCTCCTGGGCCTTTTCATCGGCCCTTCGCTGATGACGGTGCTCGTCGTGCTGTGGCGTGATCTGACGCAAGAACGGTCATAGCGGGGAGGGCGGTGCGCCCACCCACCGGCCTGCGGGCACACTCGGCGGTGCACTCACGCGCGTTCACCCATGCTTGGCAAAGAAGTCCGCCGCCGCGGCCAGCGCTGTGTCCACCGCAGTGCGGTCCACGTCGAGGTGGGTGACCCACCGTTGCCGGGTTGAGCCGTAAGCCGACGTGACGCCGATGCCTTGCTGGCGCAGATGTTCCGCAAGCGCATTCGCGTATTGCGTCGCGACGTTGACGAAGACGATGTTGGTGTCAGGGGCGATGACCTCAACGCCCGGCAGCTTCGCGAGGCCTTGTGCGAGCGCTTTCGCATTCGCGTGGTCGTCGGCAAGCCGCTCTACGTTGTGATCGAGTGCGTAGAGGCCCGCTGCCGCCAGAATGCCGGCTTGCCGCAGGCCGCCGCCCAGCATCTTGCGCAGGCGGCGCCCCTTGGCAACCAGCTCCGCGGAACCGACGAGGACGGAGCCGACCGGCGTACCGAGGCCTTTCGACAAACAAACCGAGACCGTATCGAACGGGCGCGCCAGCGTCTTGACGGGTACGCCAAGCGCGACGGTTGCATTGAAAACGCGTGCGCCGTCAAGATGGCAATCAAGCCCGTGGCGACGCGCGAGCGCCGTCGCCGCTTCGACGTAATTGATTGGAAGAACCTTGCCGCCGATGGTGTTTTCGAGTGCCAATAGGCGCGTGCGGGCAAAGTGGGGGTCGTCGGGTTTCACCGCCGCCTCGATCTGCTCGAGGAGCAGCGTGCCGTCAGGCTGGTTCTCGATCGGCTGTGGTTGAATACTGCCGAGTACGGCTGCGCCGCCCCCCTCCCAGCGGTAGCAGTGCGCTTGCTGGCCGACGATGTACTCGTCGCCGCGGCCGCAGTGCGCCATCAATGCGATCAGGTTCGATTGCGTGCCCGACGGGACGAACAGTGCCGCTTCCTTGCCCAGCAGTTCGGCGAGATGCGCTTCGAGGCGCTTTACGGTCGGGTCGTCGCCGAAGACGTCGTCTCCGACTTCCGCCGCAGCCATGGCCTGGCGCATCGCGGGGCTCGGGCGGGTGATTGTGTCGCTGCGAAAGTCGTATCTCAGTACCGCATTCATCGCGTTTTTCCTTGAGGGACGTGTAGGACGGAGCAGGTTAAAGGTCGGCACAAACGCTCAACCGCCGAAATATATCCGGTTTTGATATGGGCCGTGTTCGACTGAGGGTAGCGGTTGTGTCCGGTGCCAGACAGCGGAATGCCCGTAATGACGGTAAAGTAGCTAAATATATGTACGGGTTGTTCCTGCAAACGCTTATTCCCTTGCCGTTGCCTCTGACGCGCGCACGCATCATACCGATTCCCTTTGGCTCATGAGAAGTAGAAGTTTCGTTACCGCCGCCGCTTTCGCTACCGCCGTCGCATGGCCGGCAGCGGGATTTTGCGCCTCGCTCGACGATATGCTGCACTGCACTGTCAGCGCCCACGACTTCGTCAGCACCCTGATCGGCGATGGTTCGATCGATCGGCAGCCTTTTCGCGTCGAGAGCAACTCGATCAATGCGTTCGATCTCGCACACGGAGTCCATCTGCACGCGTTCGGGTTCGACGTCTTTGCGATCGTCGGATACGAGGAGGGTGATCCGCTTTTTCGGAAGGGCAGTGGCGAGCAGCTTTCGAGTTCGGCGTACGGCGCGGTGGTCTGGGGGGCCACAGAGGATGTGCAAGCCGCCATCACTGGGGCTCAAAGCTCGGCTATCGTGCATCACGTTGGACCGCACATCACCGCGATCTTCTGCGATCGC
>JAXDQB010000168.1:0-5965 GCA_034668065.1 Paraburkholderia sp. | reverse complement strand
AAGGTTCTGGGCTCCTATCCGCGCGCGCGCTGACGGGGCGTCGGCATGAGTGCGTTTGTTGCCGTCCCCTGATCGTCGAACATCTGAGCATGCTGATTTTTGAGTAGTTGACTGTTTTGGAGAGATGCATGACCACGCAATACGGCCCATCCTACGTGCGGCAGATCGCCCCCTACGTCGCCGGCAAGCCGATTTCCGAAGTCGCGCGCGAGTTTGGGCTCGTCGAAGCACACATTGTGAAGCTGGCGTCGAACGAAAATCCACTCGGCATGCCCGATTCGGCGAAAACGGCGATGGCCGCTGCCATCGCCGAACTCGGCCGCTATCCCGATTCCAACGCATTCGAGCTGAAAGCTGCGCTGTCCGCCCGCTATGACGTGCCCGCCGAGTGGGTAACGCTTGGCAACGGCAGCAACGACATCCTTGAGCTCGCCGCGCATTCGTTCGTCGAAAAGGGCCAGTCGATCGTCTATGCGCAATATTCGTTCGCCGTCTACGCGCTTGCCACGCAGGGCCTCGGGGCCCGGGCCATCGTCACTCCGGCCGTGAAATACGGCCACGACCTCGATGCGATGCTGAGCGCGATCGAAGCCGACACGCGCCTTGTCTTCATCGCGAACCCGAACAACCCGACGGGTACGTTTATCGAAGGTCCTGTGCTCGAGGCGTTTCTCGATAAGGTGCCGAAAAACGTCGTCGTGGTGCTCGACGAGGCCTATACCGAATACCTGCCGGCCGAGAAGCGCTACGACTCGATCGCCTGGGTGCGCCGCTACCCGAACCTGCTCGTCTCGCGCACGTTTTCGAAAGCGTACGGCCTCGCCGGGCTGCGAGTCGGCTTCGCAATTGCGCAGCCGGAGCTGAGCGATCTTTTGAATCGCCTGCGCCAGCCGTTCAACGTCAACACGATTGCGCAGGCCGCGGCCGTCGCGGCGCTGGGTGACCGCACGTTTCTCGATAAAAGCGCAGAGCTCAACGCAGCCGGGTATCGCCGCCTGACCGAGGCGTTCGACAAGCTCGGCCTGGAGTACGTGCCGTCGTACGGCAACTTCGTGCTCGTGCGAGTCACTCGCGACAACAGCGACGAGGGTGCGGGCGCACGCGTCAATCTTGCGCTGCTCAGGCAAGGGGTTATCGTGCGGCCTGTCGGCAGTTACGGGCTGCCGCAGTGGCTGCGCGTGACGATCGGCCTGCCTGAGGAAAACGAGGCCTTCCTCGCGGCGCTCGAAAAGGCGCTCGCGGCGGGCTGATTGGCCGTGGCCACTTTCTCGTTCAACAAGCTCGTCATTTTCGGCGTCGGTCTGATCGGCGGCTCCCTCGCGCGCGCTTTGCGCGAGCGCGGCACGACGACCCGTGGCGGCATCGTCGTCGGCGTCGACCGTTCGCGCGCATGCGCTGAGCGCGCACAAAAACTCGGCATCGCCGACGAAATCGCAGCGCTCGACGACAACGACGCGCTCTCATGCGCGCTGTCCGGCGCGGACTTCGTCCTCGTTGCAGTGCCCGTCGCGCAGACAGAATCGCTGCTCGCGCGAATCGCACCGTTTCTCGGCGAGGCGACGCTCGTCACCGATGCGGGCAGCACCAAAACGGACGTCGTGGCCGCCGCCCGTGCGGCCCTCGGCGAGCGCATCGGCCAGTTCGTGCCGGGCCATCCGATTGCCGGGCGAGAGTTGAGCGGCGTCGAAGCGGCGTTCGCCGACCTTTACGTTGGCCGACAGGTTGTGCTTTGCCCCCTGCCTGAGAACAAGCCCGCAGATGTGGCGCGCATTGAGGCGCTCTGGCGCGCGGCCGGCGCTGAGGTGCGGGCAATGGACGCCTGGCAGCACGACCGCGTGTTGGCGTCGGTGAGCCATCTGCCGCACCTGTTGTCGTTCGCTCTCGTCGAGCAAATTCTTGCCGCACCGGACGCTGCGCTCAAGTTTTCGTTCGCGGCGGGCGGCTTTCGCGATTTCACGCGGATTGCCGCATCGAGCCCCGAAATGTGGCGCGATGTCTGCCTGGCGAACCGCACGGCGCTCGTGGCCGAGCTCGATGCCTACACGGCGGTGCTGGCACGCCTGCGCGCCGCGATCGTGGACGGAGACGGCGCGGCGCTCGAAGCCGTCTTTTCGCGCTCGCGCGAGGCGCGCACCGCCTGGCGCGAGCGCGGCGCGGAAGCTGGCGCCGCTGCCGAAGATACCTGCTTGCCCGGCGATCTCGCCCCGAAATGAACAGGACCGATATGGACTATCTCGACCTTGGACCGTTTTCCCGTGCTGAGGGCACGATTCGACTGCCCGGCTCCAAGAGCATCTCCAACCGCGTGCTGCTCTTGGCGGCACTCGCCGAAGGCGAGACGACGATCTCGAACCTGCTCGATTCCGACGATACGCGCGTCATGCTCGACGCGCTTGCCGCGCTCGGCGTGAAGTGCCGGCAGGAAGGCGAAGTGTGCGTTGTGACGGGCACGCGCGGAGCGTTCACCGCGAAGACGGCCGACCTCTTTCTCGGTAACGCGGGTACCGCGGTGCGGCCGCTCACGGCGGTGCTCGCCGTCAACGGAGGCGACTATCGCGTGCACGGCGTGGAACGCATGCATGAGCGGCCGATCGGCGATCTCGTCGATGGCCTTCGGCAGATCGGCGCACGCATCGACTATGAGGCCAACGACGGGTATCCGCCGCTGCGAATTCGCCCGTCCGCCGTCTCGGTGGATGCGCCGATCCGCGTGCGCGGCGACGTCTCGAGCCAGTTCCTGACGGCGCTGCTGATGGCGCTGCCGCTCGTGCGCGTCAAGCGCGCGGCAAGCGAGGGTGCGGCAGGCGGCGGCGTGATCGAGATCGAGGTCGACGGCGAGCTGATCTCGAAACCCTATGTCGAGATCACAATGAGTCTGATGGCGCGCTTCGGCGTCACAGTCGAGCGCGACGGCTGGCAGCGTTTTCGGGTGCCGGCTGGCGTGCGCTACAAGTCGCCGGGCTCGATCATGGTCGAGGGCGATGCATCTTCCGCCTCGTACTTCCTTGCCGCGGGCGTGCTCGGCGCGGGCCCGGTGCGTGTAGTCGGCGTTGGCCGCGCGAGCATCCAGGGCGACGTCGACTTTGCCGCGGCGCTTTCGCGCATGGGTGCGAACGTCTCGATCGGCGAGGACTGGATCGAGGTGCGCGGAGCCGGTCATGACGATGGCCGGCTCGAGGCCGTCGACATGGATTGCAACCTCATACCCGATGCGGCGATGACGCTTGCCGTCGCAGCGCTCCATGCGCGCGGCACGACGACGCTGAGAAACATCGGCAGCTGGCGCGTCAAAGAAACGGATCGTATTGCGGCGATGGCGACCGAGCTTCGCAAAGTCGGCGCGACGGTCGAGGAGGGCGCGGACTATATCGCCGTGACACCGCCGCCGGCGCTGACCCCCAATGCCGCTATCGATACCTACGACGATCACCGGATGGCGATGTGCTTTTCGCTCGTGAGCCTTCTTGGCGTGCCCGTGCGTATCAACGACCCGAAATGCGTCGCGAAGACGTTCCCCGATTACTTTGACCGCTTCGAGATGCTCGTCGCACGCTGAACGCAAGATGAAACCCCAGACTCGCCCTTTTCACCAGACCCCCGTTATCACCATTGATGGGCCGACCGCTTCCGGCAAGGGCACCGTGGCCACGCTCGTCGCGGCACAGCTCGGCTTTCACCTGCTCGACAGCGGCGCGCTCTATCGGCTCGCCGCGCTTGCGAGCCTGCGCTACAACGTTCAGCCCGACGCGGCCGATGCGCTTGCCGCGCTCGTGGACGACCTTCATATCACGTTTCGCGAAGGCTGTGCCCAACTCGACGGCGTTGACGTATCGAACGAAATCCGCGCCGAGGAGGTCGGCAACCGGGCCTCGGCGATCGCCGTCCATCAGTCTGTGCGCGCCGCGCTCGTTGCCCGCCAGCGGGCATTTCGCAAAGAGCCGGGGCTCGTCGCGGACGGCCGCGACATGGGCACCGTCATCTTTCCCGACGCGGCGCTCAAGGTGTTCCTTACGGCCAGCGTCGAGGCGCGCGCGGCGCGGCGATATAAGCAATTGATACAAAAAGGTTTTTCTGCTAGCATGGATGACTTGCTCCGGGATTTGCGCGAACGGGATGCACGCGACAGCAACCGCGCGGCCGCGCCGCTCAAGCCCGCAGCAGAGGCGAAGTTGCTCGATACCTCCGCGCTCTCTATCGACCAGGCGGTCGATCAAGTAGTGGAGTGGTATCGCGCACAGTAAGGTAGCTGTTCAAGTAGTAGGCAGTAAGTAGTAAGTAGTAAGTAGTAGGTGTTTCGCGAGATTGCCGCCGAGCAAAACGCTCATCGCGAAACGTTGTTTCAACCCCTAACCCCGTATGGCGTTTGTGGTCGTGCGCGCCGGGCTTGCCAAAGAGTATTGCCCGGGCTGGCGGCGCGAAGCCATGCAATTACGATCTTTATGTCCGACCTGCAAACCTCCAACCCGAATACCGAATCTTTCGCGGCTCTGTTCGAAGAGTCGCTGACCAAGCAAGACATGCGCGCGGGCGAAGTGATCTCCGCCGAAGTCGTGCGCGTGGACCACAACTTCGTGGTCGTCAACGCGGGTCTCAAGTCCGAAGCCTACATTCCGCTCGAAGAATTCCTGAACGACGCGGGCGAGGTAGAAGTGCAGGCGGGCGACTTCGTTTCGGTCGCGATCGACGCACTCGAAAACGGTTACGGCGACACGATCCTGTCTCGTGACAAGGCGAAGCGTCTCGCTTCGTGGCTGTCGCTGGAAAAGGCGCTCGACAACAACGAGCTCGTTACCGGCACGATCACGGGTAAAGTGAAGGGCGGCTTGACCGTCATGGTCAACGGCATCCGCGCGTTCCTGCCGGGCTCGCTGGTCGATACGCGTCCCGTCAAGGACACGACGCCGTACGAAGGCAAGACGCTCGAGTTCCGCGTCATCAAGCTCGATCGCAAGCGCAACAACGTGGTGCTCTCGCGCCGCGCGGTGATCGAGGCGACGCAAGGCGAAGAGCGCGCGAAGCTGCTCGAGACGCTCAAGGAAGGCGCGATCGTCAACGGCGTGGTCAAGAACATCACTGATTACGGCGCGTTCGTGGACCTCGGCGGCATCGACGGCCTGTTGCACATCACCGACATCGCATGGCGTCGCGTGCGTCATCCGAGCGAAGTGCTGTCGGTTGGCCAGGAAGTCACGGCGAAGATCCTCAAGTTCGACCAGGAAAAGAACCGCGTCTCGCTCGGCATCAAGCAGCTCGGCGACGATCCGTGGGAAGGCATTTCGCGCCGCTACCCGTCGGGCACGCGCCTGTTCGGCAAGGTCACGAACATTACCGACTACGGCGCGTTCGTTGAAGTCGAATCCGGCATCGAAGGCCTGGTCCACGTGTCGGAAATGGACTGGACCAACAAGAACGTGGCACCGTCGAAGGTGGTGCAGCTCGGTGACGAAGTCGAAGTCATGGTGCTCGAGATCGACGAAGACCGTCGTCGTATCAGCCTTGGCATGAAGCAATGCAAGCCGAATCCGTGGGATGACTTCAGCCGCAACTTCAAGAAGGGCGACCGGATCAACGGCGCGATCAAGTCGATCACCGATTTCGGCGTGTTCATCGGCCTGCCTGGCGGCATCGATGGTCTCGTCCACCTGTCGGATCTGTCCTGGAGCGAGACCGGCGAGGAAGCAGTCCGCAAATACAAGAAGGGCGACGAAGTGGAAGCGATCGTGCTCGGCATTGATGTCGAGAAAGAGCGCATTTCGCTTGGCATCAAGCAGCTTGAAGGCGATCCGTTCAGCAACTTCGTGGCGATGAACGACAAGGGTTCGACGGTCGACGGCGTGGTCAAGGCGGTGGATGCCAAGGGCGCGGTAGTTACGCTGACGGCCGATGTCGAAGGCTATCTGCGTGCGTCGGAAATCGCGCAAGACCGCGTCGAGGATGCGCGCAACGTCCTGAAGGAAGGCGACAA
>JAXDQB010000167.1:0-22978 GCA_034668065.1 Paraburkholderia sp. | reverse complement strand
GTGGGCAAGCAATGCGTGGCTCGAGGACGGCCCCGTCATGCATCTGCTCGGCGCAACACTGTTCGTAACGCTGTTCGATTGGGCGCTCGCGCTGATCGCAATGGCGGCGGTATCGGGAATCGCGGCGCTCGTCTTCGACGCCGCGTGGCAGGGCGTCGCGCTCACCTTCCTCATCTACGGCGCCATGCCGGTGGGTGTTTCGGCGCTGCTGCAGCGCGCTTGCATTGCCTGGCTGCCACGCAATCTGCTCGTCTTTATCGGGGTTCAGGGCGTCCTGTCACCGGTCGTCGCCGTCGCCCTCGCCTGCGCAGCCGCCGTCGGCTTGCAGGTGGAGCTTGCGGACGGATCGCAGAAGGTGATCCCCGCCAGCTACGCTTTGAGCGTAATTTTGCTTGCTGTCGGCGAGGCTTGGTTCACCGGGATGTCTACAGCCCTCATCGCCGTCTATAAGCCGACCTGGGTCACAACGAACGACGTTCGTCGTTTTCGCCTCGGCGGCCCGCGTACGTGAGGCCAAGCCAACTGATCCACCAGGCCGAGACCGTGTGGACGGCACACGGCACGCCCCGGCCGCCAAAATCACTCGGTGCGCCGGCAACGCCTTCCGGTCCGTCAGCCGATCGCGCGCTGTGCGGCTCGCGGCGGAGAAAATTCACGCGCCGGTTGAACTCCGTTCGCGAGTGCGGCATCTTACGTCCCTAATGCCTCAACGATGCCAACTGGATGGATAGCTCCAACACTTCACGCCGCCGGCGGCAGCTTGCCCGCTGGCTGATGGCGGCGCTCGCCGCCCTGCCCCTCGTATTCGTCGCTCCCGCTCGCGCAGATCTCATCGATCAACGCAATGAAATGATCGCCGCGTTCGTCAACGACATGCATGCCGACCCGCTCGTCGCCGATTGCGCGGCGCACGCCAGCTTCGTTGCGAGCACCTCGAACATCATCGATCACGTCGAGTTCACGCCTGACGCATTCGATAGCGACCATGCCAAGATCGAGCCGTGGAACGAACCGTTCGACGCGGGCAAGCAACGAATCAAGGTCGACAATATCGTCATGGTCGGAGGAGACGGGATTGCGCGCGACAAGGATCATGCGCCGTATGAACTGACGTTTCGCTGCGGCTACGTCGGCCAGCAAATGCTCGCGTTCAGTTGGAACGATCCCGAGCCGTCCGCGAAGCCACGCCCTGAGCGTCCGACAAAGAAGCGAAAGGGCAAACACAGCGGTACCAAACACGCCGCTGCGAAGAAAACGACGAACGGACGAGCGAAAGCTCAGCGAAAGCGCAGGGCAAGCACTTCCTGAAGCGGCGCCTTACGAGCCATTCCCGCACGCTTCACGCGGGATTTGCGCGCGCTTTACATGATCCAGCCGATTGCCCTGTCACTTGAGCAGGGCGGCCCCGGCCACGGACGGCGGCGGGGCCGCATGCTCAACCGAACGCTTCCAGATGATGCAGAACGGCGCCAAGCATGGCGGCACCGAGAGCCGCACTGCGTTCGCCGTTCCAGCCGACTCGCTCGTCGGGCAAATTCGCGTTGTCCTTGAACGGCATCTCGAGCGTCAGGGACAGGCAGCCGAAGGCGTGGCCGATGTACTTCGAGGCGAGCTTGAGGGCATCCTCCTGGTATTTGCCCGAGTCGTAGCCGTGTTTGTCCTGGAAGTCGGGGCTCGCCTGCTTGAAAGCTTCCATGAACGCCTTTTGCTCGGCACCCTGTCGCGCGGTAAATCCCGGCAGCATTTCGCAGCCGGCAACGAACACGTAGGGCAACGTCTCATCGCCGTGGATATCGAAGAAGAGGTCGCATCCAATCGAGTGAATCGCCTCGCGCACGGCAAACACTTCGGGGCTGCGCTCATCGTCCGGGTCCATCCATTCGCGATTCAGGTTGGCACCGGCCGCGTTCGTGCGCAAGTTGCCGTGCACGCTGCCGTCGGGATTCATATTCGGCACGACGTAGAAAACTGCCCGCTCGTACAACTTGCGCGCAACCGAATCGCCAGACCAATCGCCCCACCCGGCCAGCCGCTTCACCAGCCCCTCGACGAACCACTCGGCCATCGTCTCGCCAGGATGCTGGCGAGCGATAATCCACACTTTTTTCTTCGGCGCCTTGCCGCTGCTCGTCCCCTCATCGATAGAATCGGCCGTGCCGAGGGCCAGCAGCGAAACGGGACGACCCTCCACTGTTTGCCCAAGCTCGACAAGAGTCGCATGCGGCATCTGCTGCACGGCGCCCAGAAATTCCTCGTGCCGCTCCGCACTGTAGGGTTCAAAGTACGCGTAGTAAATGCGATCGAATTCCGGGGTGTGGTCAATCGTCAGCGAGCGTCCGTCATACGACGTGGGGACGCGGAACCAATTCACGCGGTCGTAGCTCGCCACGGCGCGGTACCCGTGCCATCCTTGCGAGAATGCGCAATCGGCCGCGTTTTCGAATGTCAAGACACAGTGCTCGCCGCGCGCGCCCGAGAGGCGGAAGTAGAACCACTGCGCGAACTCTGCGTGGCTGTCGCGGCGGATGCGCAGCCGGATGTCGCCTGCGGTCTTGCAAGACACCACTTCGATAGCGCCGCCATCGAAATTGCTCGTGATCGAAAGCGTCATGGGTTTCCTCGGCTCGTGCAAATGACCATGAAGACACGGAACATGACCGCCAGTCAACGCCGATCCCTCCCGGTCATTAACCGGCGGTCGCTGCGTCAGTCGCCAAGGCGGCGGCGAAAGACGTAAGTCGCATCGTTCGACGCCGCTTCGTCGAATGCGTAACCTTCGACGGAGAATTCCTTTAATTGCTTTGGGCGGCCCAGCCGGTGCTCGACGGCAAAACGGGCCATCAAACCGCGCGCGCGTTTAGCGTGAAAGCTGATAATTTTGTAGCGACCGCCCTTCCAGTCTTCGAAAACCGGCGTGATCACGGGCGCCTCGAGCCGCTTCGGCTTGACTGACTTAAAGTATTCCTCGGAGGCGCAGTTGACGAGCACGCGTGACACATGCGGCTTCTCGCGCAGTTGCGCGTTGAGCGCATCGGTGATGCGCTCGCCCCAGAATGCGTAGAGGTCCTTGCCGCGTGCGTTGGGCAGGCGCGTGCCCATCTCGAGCCGGTACGGCTGCAGCAAATCGAGCGGGCGCAAAACGCCGTAAAGGCCTGACAGCACACGCACGTGCTGCTGCGCGTAATCGAGGTCCGCCGCCGACAGCGATTTCGCGTCGAATCCCTCGTAGACGTCGCCGTTGAATGCGAGCACGGCCTGTTTGGCGTTGTGCCTGCCAAATTCGCTCGACCAGTCGGCGAAGCGCTGGAAGTTAAGCCGCGCAAGCGCATCCGAGACGCCCATAAGCGTCGAAATCTGTTGCGGCGACAGGCGCCGCAGACCGTCGACGAGTTCCGCAGCGTCCTCGACGAAGTCGGGAATCGTGTGACGTTGGACGTGCGGCGGGGTCTCGTAGTCGAGCGACTTCGCCGGAGACAAAACAATTATCATGGAGACTTGCTGGCACGCCGTGCCAGCGATGAACGCGAAAAGCCCGATTGTAGCGAATGCCTAGTCATCCTGGTCCCAAAACCGAGCGCGGCACGCCGCTCGTCATCCTCGATTCGAACGTCTGGATCGATATCCTCGTGTTCGACGACGCGGCGACGCGTCCGATCCACGCCGCCCTGCGCAGAGGCGCGCTGGATGCCGTCATCGATGCGCGCTGCCTGGCCGAGCTCTCGCGTGTGCTCGACTACCCGCAGTTCGTGCGGCGGGAGATCGACAAAGCGGCCGCGCTCGCATCCGTCGCCTCGCTTTCGGTCATGACGACGCACGCCGCGCCGGCCGCCGGCGCTGTGGCGCTGCCTCAGTGCAAGGATCGCGATGACCAGAAGTTTCTCGAGTTGGCGCACGCGGCCGGCGCCGATTGGCTCGTCTCGAAAGACCGCGCGCTGCTCAAGCTGGCCAGGCGCACCGGCCGCGACTTCGGTTTTCGAATCGCACAGCCGGCACCGTTTGCGGCCGCCTGTGAACTCGCAAGCAGCAACGACGGCGCCGTGCACGCGCCAGGTTGAAGGGCAGACCGCCGTCAAGCCGACGGCGCGGCGACGGCGACGGCCGTGAATCGTCGCGCAGACGAGTCGCGCGGCACAGGGCCTGCGCCAGCAATCTGTTACGAACGAACCGCCATTTTGCCGATCGCACCATGAACGCACCGCACCGACCGACTCGAGCCGCGATTCAACCGGCGCCTTGCCCCCCGGCTCCCCCCGCGGTTCGCCCCGCAGCGAACGCCGTTCCTCCCTCATTTCCATCGCGGCTGCCCGACGTCGGCACGACGATCTTCACGCTGATGAGCGCGTTGGCCGCAGAGCACGGGGCGGTCAATCTGGGCCAGGGATTCCCGGATTTCGGCTGCGACCTGCGAATCGTGGATGCCGTCGCGAAAGCGATGCGCGATGGTCACAATCAGTACCCGCCGATGGCTGGGGTCGCCCCTTTGCGCGAGGCGATCGCCGGCAAGATCGCGACGATCCACGGCCGTCACTACGATGCGCAGACTGAAATCACAGTCACGGCCGGTGCGACGCAGGCCCTGCTCACCGCCATCCTCGCGACCGTGCATCCCGGCGACGAGGTCGTCGTGCTCGAGCCAACTTACGACAGCTATCTGCCGTCGATCGAACTCGCCGGAGGCAAGCCCGTCTTTCTCAAGCTCGAAGCGCCTGATTATCGGATCCCGTTCGACAAGCTCGCCGCGACGATTACGCCGCGCACGCGGCTCTTGCTCATCAACACTCCGCACAATCCGACGGGCACGGTCTGGCACGAAGAAGACATGCTGCAGCTGGAGGACATCGTGCGCGGCACGGACTTGCTCATCGTTTCGGACGAAGTCTACGAACACATGGTTTTCGATGGCACGCCGCACCTGAGCGTCGCGCGATACCCGGAGCTTGCCGCGCGCAGCTTCGTCGTATCGAGTTTCGGCAAGACGTTTCACGTGACGGGCTGGAAGATCGGCTACGTGGCGGCGCCCGCACCACTGACGGCAGAGTTCCGAAAAGTGCATCAGTTCAACGTTTTCACGGTGAACACGCCAATGCAGGTCGGGCTTGCCGACTATCTGCGAGACCCCGGGCCCTACCTCGAATTAGCCGCCTTCTATCAGCGCAAACGCGATTTCTTCCGCGCCGGCCTCGCCCGTACGCGCTTTAAGCTTCTCCCGTGCGAAGGTACCTATTTTCAATGCGTCGATTACTCGGCGATCAGCGATCTGCCCGAAGCGGAATTCGCGCAGTGGCTGACGCGTGAGATCGGTGTGGCCGCCATTCCGGTATCGGCGTTTTATCATGAACCGCAGGAGTCGGGAATCGTGCGCTTTTGCTTCGCCAAACGGGAAGAGACGCTCTCGGCAGCGCTCGAACAGCTTGGAAAACTCTGATCATGAGTGCGGAACTCCTTGCATCGCGACCGCCCGAGAGCGAATCGACTCTCGTCCTCACGCTGTCCAACCCCGGTGCGCGCAACGCCTTGCATCCGGACATGTACGCGGCCGGCATTGTCGCCCTCGATACGGCCGAGCGCGACACATCGATTCGTGCCGTCGTCCTGACCGGCGCCGACGATTTCTTCTGCGCCGGCGGCAATTTGAACCGGCTCATCGAGAACCGCGCGAAGGATCCGTCCGTGCAGGCGCAAAGCATCGACCAGCTCGCTCAGTGGATCCTCGCACTGCGCACATCGACGAAACCCGTCATCGCGGCGGTGGCGGGCGCGGCAGCCGGCGCCGGCTTTTCGCTCGCACTTGCCTGTGACCTCATCGTTGCCGCCGATGATGCCAAGTTCGTCATGTCATACGCGCGCGTGGGCTTGACACCCGACGGTGGCGGCTCGTGGTTCCTAGGTCAGTCGCTGCCGCGCCAGCTCGCCACGGAGATCCTGCTTGACGCGAAGCCCGTCTCGTCAGTACGGCTTCACACGCTGGGCGTCGTGAACCGCCTCGTCAAGCCCGGACAGGTCCTGGATGCGGCGATCGCCTGGGCTAACGAGCTTGGCCGGGGCTCGCCCAACGCCTTCGCTCGCATCAAGGCGTTGGTGGCGGCAGCCGGAGAGCAGTCGCTGCCGGACCATCTGAGCGCCGAACGGGACCATTTCGTCGCATCGCTACACCACCGCGATGGGCTGGAAGGGATCACCGCATTCCTTGAGAAGCGTCCGCCACGCTACCGATAACGGAGTTCGACGATGTTCGAGTAATCTCAATCAAGTGAACATCTGCAATTGTCCGATCGGAGAGAAGACATGGCCACAAGCTCACCGTCAGAATTCGCGAATCAAGGACAGGACTACTCGGCGTTCGTCGGCACGCGTGCCGTCGCGCAAGATCAGCGTTTCGACATTGATGCGCTTTGCGCCTGGCTGCGCAAGCACGTCGACGGCTTTTCGGGCCCGCTTGCGGTCGAACAGTTCGCGGGCGGGCAATCGAACCCGACGTTCAAGCTCGTCACGCCCATGCGAAGCTATGTGATGCGTGCCAAGCCCGGACCGGTGGCGAAGCTGCTTGCCTCCGCGCACGCAATCGAACGCGAATATCGCGTGATGCACGCGCTCATTGGTAGCGACGTGCCGGTCGCCCGCATGCTCGCGCTATGCGAGGACGAAGCCGTGATCGGCCGAGCGTTCTACATCATGGAGCATGTGGACGGGCGCATTCTCTGGGACCCAACCCTGCCCGCAATGACCCGCGACGAACGCGCGGCGATCTACGACGAGATGAACCGCGTAATCGCGGCGCTGCATGCTGTGGACGTCCACAGCGTCGGGCTGGCGGATTATGGCAAGCCCGGCAACTATCTGGCGCGCCAGATCGCTCGATGGAGCAAGCAATACGAAGCCTCGCAAACCGAGCCGATCGACGCGATGAATCGGCTCATCGAATGGCTGCCCGAGCACGTGCCGCAGGAGGCCCACGACAGCCAGGCGAGCATCGCGATCGTCCACGGCGATTACCGGCTCGACAATCTCATCTTCCATCGGAGCGAGCCGCGCGTGTTGGCCGTGCTCGACTGGGAACTGTCGACGCTCGGCGATCCCATCGTCGATTTCGCCTATCATGTCATGGCATGGCATGTGGATCCACGGCAGTTCCGCGGCATCGCCGGTCTCGATTGGGCAACGCTCGGCATACCTGACGAGGCGCACTACGTCGCCCAGTACTGCGAGCGCACGGGATCGTCAATTCCCGCCGACTGGAACTTTTATCTCGCATTCAATATGTTCCGCATCGCGGCGATCCTACAAGGCATCCTGAAGCGTGTGACAGTCGGCACGGCCGCGAGCGCGCAGGCGATGGACGCCGGCAGACGAGCGCGTCCGATGGCCGAGCTCGCCTGGTCGTATGCGCAGAAGGTCCGTTAGTTCGACAGCTTTGCATGGGACCTCAGTAAGCGCTCAAGCGCTAACTGCGGTCGACAGCTTTGCATGGGATGACTTCCTCATGAACTTCGACTACTCCCAGAAAGTTGATGCCCTGCGCACGCGGCTGCTCGCATTCTTCGACGAGCACATCTATCCAAACGAACGTGCGTACCTCGAAGAAGTTGCACAAAACCGCCGCAACGGCAACGCCTGGGTGCCAACGCGGCTCATCGAGACGCTAAAGGACCAGGCGCGCCAAGCCGGCCTCTGGAATCTCTTTTTGCCCGTTTCGCCGCGCGGCGCCGGACTGTCGAATCTCGAATACGCGCCCCTTGCGGAGATCATGGGGCGCGTGCCGTGGGCGCCTGAGGTCTTTAACTGCAATGCGCCCGATACCGGCAACATGGAAACGATCGAGCGCTACGGCACCGAAGAGCACAAGCGCGCCTGGCTCGAGCCGCTGCTCGCCGGCGAGATACGCTCCGCTTTTCTCATGACTGAACCCGATGTCGCCTCGTCCGACGCCACGAACATCCGCACACGCATCGAGCGCGACGGCGACGACTACGTGATCAACGGCACCAAATGGTGGTCCTCCGGCGCCGGTGATCCGCGCTGCAAGATCTACATCGTCATGGGCAAAACCGATCCCGATGCGCCGAAGCACGCGCAGCAGTCGATGATCCTCGTGCCCGCCGACACGCCGGGCATTACCGTGCATCGCCCGCTCAACATCTTCGGCTACGACGACGCGCCGCACGGCCATATGGAGATCACGCTTGAGAACGTGCGCGTGACGGCCGCGAATATCCTGCTGGGCGTCGGGCGCGGCTTCGAGATCGCGCAGGGGCGCCTCGGCCCGGGCCGCATTCATCACTGCATGCGTCTTGTCGGGCTGGCCGAGCGGGCGCTCGAGCTGATGTGCCGTCGCACGTCGGAGCGTGTTGCGTTCGGCAAGCCGATCGCAGCGCAGACGGTCACGCAGGAGCGCATTGCCGAAGCGCGCTGCGCGATCGAACAGGCGCGTCTTCTGACGCTCAAGGCGGCCTACATGATGGACGCCGTCGGCAACAAGGCGGCGCGAGCCGAAATTGCGATGATCAAGGTGATTGCGCCGAACATGGCGTGCCAGGTCATCGACTGGGCGATTCAGGCACACGGCGGCGGCGGCGTCAGCGACGACTTTCCGCTCGCTTATGCCTACGCCTCGGCGCGCACCCTGCGCTTCGCCGACGGTCCAGACGAGGTGCACCGCAATGCGATCGCCAAAATCGAACTCGCGCGCTACGCGCCAGGCGGAACGTCCGAACAACAGTAATCGCGTCGATTGCGGCACCGGCACGCGATGCCGTATCGTCGAAGGGGCTTTGCGAGCTCCCCTGCGACGCTGGCGGTTCTATGCTAATTTCCCGCTCGATCGGCGCCGCGTGTCGCGGCGCCGCCTTCATCAAGGAGCGGCGATGATCGATGCATACAGCTGGGCGACCCCGAACGGCCACAAAGTCCACATCATGCTCGAGGAAACAGGCCTCGAATACCGCGCGCACCCGATCAATATCGGTGCCGGCGATCAATTCAAGCCCGAATTCCTCGCCATCAGTCCCAACAACAAGATTCCCGCGATCGTCGATTCGGAGGGGCCCGGCGGCGAGCCATTCTCATTGTTCGAATCCGGAGCGATTCTCATCTATTTGGCCGAAAAAACGGGCAAGTTCCTGCCAACCGAGCCGGTCGCGCGCTATACGACACTGCAGTGGCTCATGTTCCAGATGGGCGGCGTCGGGCCGATGCTTGGGCAGACGCATCACTTTCGCATTTACGCGCCCGAAAAAATCGACTATGCGATCAACCGCTATACGAACGAGTCGAAGCGTCTTTACGGCGTGATGGACAAGCAGCTTGCTAAGACGCAGTACCTGGCCGGCGACGATTACACCATTGCCGACATCGCAACATTCCCGTGGACCCGCTCCTGGCAAAACCAGGGCATCGAACTCTCCGAGTATCCAAACGTCAAGCGCTGGCACGAGGCGATCGCGGCGAGGCCGGCCGTCGTTCGCGGTGTCGAGGTGCTCGCATCGGCCCGCAAGCCGGTGATGGACGACAAAGCCAAGGAAATCCTGTTCGGCGCCACGCAATACGCCAAGCATTGATTAATTAACCGTGGGTGACGGGCCGATTACGCGCGCGCCGGCCCGTTCAGCCGGGGTGACGTGCGAGACCGTAGGTGATCGGCGAGTTGGCGGCGCCGGACTGGCGCGGCGACTTGGACTTGTGCCATGCCGCGCCTTCCGGCCAGTACCAATCGCCGTTGTCTTAAGCCCCCTGCCCCGAGCCGCGCAAGCCAAACAGCACCTTCGAGCGCACCGTGACGACCGTCTCGCCGGTCTGATTGACACCTTCCCACAGCAACGACGCGACGCCGCGATCGGGCCGGCTTGTCGAGGCACGTTTATCGAGAATCGAATTAAAGAGGCGGATCGTGTCACCCGGCCGGACGGGCTTGATCCAGCGAATCTCATCGATGCCCGGCGAGCCCAACGACGTCGAGCCCGCCAGCATATTGCGCACGCAGATCCCCATGAGAACTGAGCAGGTGTGCCATCCGCTCGCAATCAGGCCACCGAATGGCGATGCGCCAGCCGCCGATTCGTCGACGTGGAACGGCTGTGGATCGAAGCGCTCGGCGAATTCGACGATCTCGTCGGCGGTAAACGTATGTGCGCCGACTTCTTGTCGAGCGCCGACGACGAGGTCCTCAAAGCTCAAGCCCATTTGCATTGCCTCCCAAGTTGGACTCGCCGCCGGGTTCACCCTTTGCACTCCGCCGCGTCTATCGCCCGGCGCGCCGCCGCAAGACATTGCTCAACCAAACCGCGGCGCCCGGCAAAAACCGGCGAGTCGATGGCGGACGCCGGGACGACGGCCGCCCGCAACGTGCGCACCCCTACTGCAGCGACTCCTTGCGCACCAAGGCGCCGGGTAGCGGCATGACGTCGATGCCTTCGTCGGCGAGCGAGCGCGCGTCCTCCGGCGTCGCGACACCCCGGATATTGCGCGCGGGCGCTTCGTTGTAATGCATGCGGCGTGCTTCTTCAGCGAAGCGATCACCCACGTTCTCCGTCTTCTCGATGAGCTCGCGCAACGCGCGCACGGCACCCGCTTCGATCTCGCGCCTGCGCTCGGCCGAGTTCGTCCGCGCGTCCGGCTGCGCCCCGCCACCAGACGCACGTTGCCCCGCCCGGTTTTCACTGGGGCTCGTGGCGCCCGACAGGTTCAGGCGAGGCGCGGAGGGCACGCGGCTCACCTCAGTCGCTGCGCAAATCGGACATTCAACCAATTTGCGCGACAACTGCGATTCGAAGTCATCAACGGAGGCAAACCAGCCTTCGAACCGATGGCCGTGTGGGCATTGCAAATCGAGAACCTTCATAATGAATCGGGATTGTGAACTGCGGCTAAGTGTAGCGCCAAGCGGTCAGGGGCGAACGAACCTTCGCCGATGCCCGATTTTAGCGCGCCTGCCTGCGCCGCGCTGGCGCCGCTTATTGCTTGGGCTGCCGTGCCCGTTCGGCTTCCCCGGGATTCCACGCGCCGGAAAGCACGTTCTCGAGCCAGAAGGTGCCGATGATCGTCTTGACGTCCGTGATCGCGCCGGTGCGGATCCATTCCATAACCTGCGGCACGTCGGCAATGAACGTGTCGAGAAATTCGCCGTCGTCGAGCTTGGGCTCGCCCGGCGTAAGACCGCGAGCAAGGTAGAGATCGATGTATTCGGTGGAGTACGAAATAATCGGATGGATGCGCGTTAAAAACTGGAATTCGCGCGCCGTGTAGCCGGTTTCCTCCTGCAATTCACGTTGCGCGCAGGTGAGCCCGTTTTCGTCGTCATCGAGTTTGCCGGCCGGATATTCGATCATCACCCGGCCGATCGGATAGCGGTACTGACGCTCCAACAACACGCGTCCGTCGTCAAAAAGCGGAATGACCATCACCGCACCCGGGTGCTGGACATACTCGCGCGTCGCCCTCTTGCCGTCGGGCAGCTTCACGACATCGCGCTTGACGTGCAGGAACGAGCCTTGGTGCAGCGTTTCGCCGGAAAGGCGCGTCTCGGTCAACGAAGCATCATGATCATGGTCGGGCAAATCAGCCATCTGCAAAATCCAGTTAATCTAGGCGGCACGACGACACGCGGCCGTCAGCGGCGCTTGGCGAGGTATTGAAAGGTAAAGCCGGGAAACGCCAGAACGACGAAAAGACAGAATGTGATCGCGTAGAACTGCCATCCCTGCTCGAAACGGTTGCCGGCGCGCGCCTCCAGCATAAAGCCGAGCGCGCCAACGCCAATATACAGCGCGATTAATTCGCCGATTCGGATCCAAACGCTCTTCTTCGTTGCACCGACCGGCACGACGGCGAAGAGCCGCTGATTCAAAAACGGCACGTTGGCCGCAAACAACGCCAATAAAACGACAAACCAACCAGCTGCAGACATCAAAACGCCCTTGGCAAAGTGTGAGCGACGGCGTTCATGCAAAGCGTCATCAATGGTCCCGGGACGATGCCGAGCACGAGCACCGCGACGCCATTGACGGTAAGCAGCCAGCGATTGGCGGCCGGGCTCGTGATCGGCGCGCTGTCTTGGGGCGCATCGAAATACATCAGCTTGACGATCCGCAGGTAGTAAAACGCGCCGAACAGCGACGTAATGACCGCGAGCACGACAAGCCATGTCAGGCCCGCGTTCAGCGCCGCCTCCAGCACGGCGAGCTTTGCGTAGAAACCGACAGTCGGCGGAATGCCGGCAAGCGAAAACATCATCGCCATCATAACGAACGCGAACACCGGGCTGCGCTTGTTCAAACCCTTGAAATCGTCGAGCGATTCCGCCTCGAAATCGCGGCGCGCGAGCATCATCACGACGCCGAACGAACCGAGCGTCGTCAGGAAGTAGATTATGCTGTAGAACATCGCCGAGCTGTAGGCATTGGCCAGACCACCTGCCTTGTCGTTGACGACGCCCGCGAGCAAACCGAGCAGCACGAAACCCATGTTCGAGATCGCCGAATAGGCGAGCAGACGCTTGACGTTACGCTGCGCGATCCCGGTGATGTTGCCGACAATGAGCGATAGCGCCGCGAGAATGACGAGCATTTGCTGCCAGTCGTCTGCGAGCGGCAGCAGGCCCATCACGAGAAAGCGCAGCGCCCAGGCGAAAGCCGCCACCTTCGGCCCTCCGCCAACCAGCAGGCTCATTGCCGTCGGCGCGCCATGATAGACGTCGGGCACCCACATGTGGAACGGCACCGCGCCCATCTTGAACGCGATACCCGCCACGATGAAAATGACACCGAAGAGCAGCACGCCCTCGTCGATGCGGCCCGAGGCCACAACCCTCAGCACTTCGTTCAGATCAAGCGAGCCGGTCGCGCCATAGAGCATCGAAATGCCGTAAAGCAGAAAACCCGACGCAAGCGCGCCCAGGACGTAGTATTTCATCGCCGCTTCGTTCGACTGAGATGCGTCGCGGCGCATCGCGATCGCCGCATACAGTGCCAGCGACATCAGTTCGAGACCGAGGTAAAGCGTGAGGAAGTTGCTGCCCGAGATCATCACGAGCTGGCCCAGCAGCGCGAACATGCCTAGCAGCACGTAATCGCCACGGAAGAGATCGCGATCCTCGAGATACTTGCGCGAGTAGATCATCGTGATCGCGTAGCCAATCGCCACAACTGCCTTCATTGCACTCGCAAAGCCGTCGACGACGTACATATGCGAGAAGAAATAATGCGGCTGCGGATCGAGGGCGAGCATCGCAAACCAGACCCCCGCCACCAACGAGGCGATGACGCCGATCAGATAGGTGAAGCGGCGCCCGGAATCGCCGACGAACGTTTCGTTCAGCCACGCCACGACGGTGGCCGCCATGATGAGCGCGTCGGGCAACAGAACAGTCATAGAGGCGTTTTGCATGATTTTTTCATTCCTCCGCTCGGCTTACTGTGACAGCGGCGGCAGTTTAGACTGCGCGACGTGGGAGAGGAGGTCTTGCACCGACACGTGCATCACATCCGTCACCGGCTTCGGATAGATGCCCATGAGCAGTGTGAGGGCCGCGAGGACGCCGAGGACCAGAAATTCGCGGCCGTTGACATCCGAGAGCGACTTCACGTGATCGTTCACCACGGCGCCAAAATAGACGCGCTTGTACATCCAGAGCGTGTACGCCGCACCGAGGATCAGCGTGAACGCCGCGCCGAACGCGATCCAGAAGTTGTGCTCGACCGCCGCGAGGATCACCATGAACTCGCCGACGAAGCCCGAAGTGCCCGGCAGGCCGCAGTTGGCCATCGAAAACAGCATCGCGAGCGCCGCGAATTTCGGCATCACGTTGACCACGCCGCCGTAATCGGCGATCTGCCGCGAATGCATGCGATCGTAGAGCACCCCGATGCAAAGGAACATTGCGCCCGAGACGAAGCCGTGGGAGATCATCTGCACGATCGCCCCCTCTGTGCCGAGCTGGTTGAAGATAAAGAAGCCCAGCGTGACGAAGCCCATGTGTGCGATCGACGAATAGGCGACCAGCTTCTTCATGTCGGCCTGCACCATCGCGACGAAGCCGATGTAGATGACGGCGATCAGCGAAAGCGCGATCACAACGGGCGCAAGCGCGTGGCTCGCATCAGGCGTGATCGGCAAAGAGAAGCGCAAAAAGCCGTAGGCGCCGAGCTTCAACATGATCGCGGCGAGCACGACCGAGCCGCCCGTCGGCGCTTCCACGTGAGCGTCCGGAAGCCACGTATGAACCGGCCACATCGGCACCTTCACCGCGAACGCAAGGAAAAACGCTATGAAAAGCAGCAGCTGCGGCGTCATGGCAATCGGCGCCTTCTGCCAGGTGGCGAGATCAAACGTGCCCGTCTGGACGTAGAGGTAAATCAGCGCCACGAGCATCAGCAGCGAGCCGCCGAGCGTGTAGAGAAAAAACTTGAATGCAGCGTAGATCCGGTTCGGCCCGCCCCAGATTCCGATGATCAAGTACATCGGAATCAGCGTCGCCTCGAAGAACACGTAGAAGAGCAGGCCGTCGGCGGCCGTGAATACGCCGACCATGATCCCCGACAAAATCAGGAACGCGGCCAGGTATTGCGAGACGTTCTCCGTGATCACCTCCCATCCGGCGATGACGACGATGACCGTGATCAGCGCGGTCAGCACGACAAACCACATCGAAATGCCGTCGACGCCAAGGTGATAAGTGATATGAAAGCGCTCGATCCAGTCCGCCTGCTCGACGAATTGCAGCGCGGCGCTCGAGGAGTCGAAGCCGTGGATGAGAGGCAGCGTCGCGATCAAGCCGAGAACCGAACCAACCAGCGCAAGCCAGCGCGCAGGCGCCGGATTACGGTCAGAACCGATGGCAAGCACTGCCAGGCCGAAGACGATCGGCAGCCAGATCGCAGTACTGAGAATCGGAAATGAATGCATTAAGTGTCTCCCCCGCCTTTCATTTGCCGCCAAGCGTGACAAACAGGGTAAGCAACCCCAGCATGCCGATGATCATGGCGAACGCGTAGTGGTAGATGTAACCGGATTGCAAAAAGCGGATCACGCTTGCAAACCAGGCGATGAAGCGCGCGCTTCCGTTGACGATACCGTCGATGACCACGACGTCGCCTTCCTTCCAGAGCCCGCGGCCGATGGCCACCGCGCCCCTCGCGAAGACGACTTCGTTGATCTTGTCCATGTAGTACTTGTTCTCGAGCAGCGTGTAAATCGGGCCGAACGCGCGGCGAATTACAGCCGGCAGCTCCGGACGCTGCAAGTACAGGAACCATGCCGTCACAACCCCGGCGAGCGCGAGCCACAGCGGCAGGGACCCCACCGAATGGATGCCCAGTGCGAACCAGCCGTGGAACTCGCCGGCCATTTCATGCAGTGCCGGATGGTTCTCGCCGATGTAGATGGCCTTGTCGAACGCCACGCCATGCTGGAAGAAATCGCCATAGAGCATCGGTGCGACTGCGATGGCACCAATGACGACCGATGGGATCGCGAGCAGCACGAGCGGCACCCATACTACCCACGGCGTTTCGTGCGGCTCGTGCGAGTGATGCGCGTCTTTGGCGTGACCGTGCTCGCCGTGGGCGGCAGACTCGGCGCCGTGACCATTGCCGTTGCCGTATTCCTTTGGGTGACGGAAGCGCTCTTCGCCGTGGAACACCATAAAGTACATGCGGAACGAATAGAGCGCCGTGACGAACACGCTCGCGACGACCGCAAAGTACGCAAAGCCCGCCCCCGGCAGATGCGAGAGACCGACCGCTTCGATGATCGAATCCTTTGAATAGAAGCCCGAGAAAAACGGCGTGCCGATCAGTGCGAGCGAACCGACAAGGGAGGTGATCCAGGTGATCGGCATGTACTTGCGCAAACCGCCCATGTTGCGCATGTCCTGATCGTGGTGCATGCCGATGATCACCGAGCCCGCTCCTAGGAAGAGCAGGGCCTTGAAGAACGCATGCGTCATCAGGTGAAACACGGCGACGGGGTACGCCGACGCGCCGAGCGCGACCGTCATGTAACCGAGCTGCGACAGCGTCGAGTAAGCGACGACACGCTTGATGTCGTTCTGGACGATGCCGAGAAAGCCCATGAAGAGCGCCGTGATTGCGCCGATGACCATCACAAACGAGAGCGCCGCGTCGGAGAGCTCGAAGAGCGGCGACATGCGCGTCACCATGAAAATGCCGGCCGTCACCATCGTTGCCGCGTGGATCAGCGCGGAAATCGGAGTGGGGCCTTCCATTGAATCAGGCAGCCAGACGTGTAGGGGAAACTGCGCCGATTTACCCATTGCGCCGACAAAAAGGCAAATGCAGATGACAGTCATGAGCCCCCAGTGCGTGCTGGGGAAAGTAAGCGCGGCGAGTTCCGTGCGTCTTGCGAAAACGTCGCCGTAATTCATCGATCCGGCGTAGGCGAGGATGAGCCCGATGCCGAGCAGAAAGCCGAAATCGCCCACGCGATTCACGATAAACGCCTTCATGTTCGCGTAAATCGCACTCTCACGCGTAAAGTAGAAGCCAATCAGCAGGTACGACACGAGACCCACCGCTTCCCAGCCGAAGAAAAGCTGAAGGAAGTTGTTGCTCATCACGAGCATCAGCATCGAGAACGTGAAGAGCGAGATGTACGAGAAAAAGCGCTCGTAGCCATCGTCGTCGGCCATATAGCCGATCGTGTAGATGTGCACCATCAGCGACACGAAGGTCACCACGCACATCATCATCGCCGTCAGCGAATCGACGAGGAAGCCCACCTCGAGCTTCAGCGAGCCCACGCGCATCCATTCGTAGATCGTCCCGTTGAAGCTCGCGCCGTTCAACACCTCGGCGAATACGATCGCCGACAGGATGAACGAGATCAAGACGCCAAGAATCGTGACCCGATGGCTTCCCTTGCGCCCCACCACTTTGCCGGCAAGCCCTGCGATCAGCGAGCCAGCAAGCGGTGCGAGCGGAACGGCCAGCAGAAGGTTTTCATTGAGTGTCGTGGACATAACCGCAGTTCCTCAGTTTAGCCTTTGAGCTGATCAAGATCCTCGACGTTGACCGTATCGAGGGTTCGGAACAGAGTCACCAGGATAGCGAGGCCGATTGCCGCCTCGGCCGCCGCCACCGTTAGCACGAAGAACACGAAGATCTGCCCGTGCACATCTCCGAGATAGTGAGAAAACGCGATGAAGTTCGTATTCACCGCGAGCAGCATGAGCTCGATCGCCATCAGGATGATGATGACGTTGCGACGATTAAGGAAGATGCCGACGACGCCGATCGAAAAAAGGATCGCGCCAAGCACGAGGTAATGAGCCAGGGTCAACATGTTTTTCTCCTCTCGCTCAACCGTTGTGGCCGACCGCGCCGGCACCCACGTTCGCACCGGTTTCGCCCGGCACCTGCGCAGCTTCCGTTTCGAGCACCTTCTCGGCGGGCATCTTCACGAGGCGCACACGGTCTTTCGCGCGAACCTTCACCTGATCCGAAATGCGCTGGCGTTTGCTGTCCTTGCCCTTGCGCGCCGTCAGCGCGATTGCGGCGATGATCGCGACAAGCAGGATGAGACCCGCGACTTCGAAGGCGAAGACGTACTCGGTATAGATCACCTTGCCGATCAGGAATGTGTTCGACATGGCGGCAGCCCCGGGCGCAGCGCCGCCCGCCGCTGTCGCGTCGTGCACCGGCGTCGCGGTCCCGCCATAGCCGCGCCAGAGTATCAGCGCCGTCTCGATGACGATGATCGCACCGACGACGGTCGCCATCGGCACGAAACGCCTGAAATCGCGGCGCAGCACGTCAACATTGATGTCGAGCATCATCACGACGAACAAAAACAGAACCATCACCGCGCCGACGTAGAGCAGCACAAGCAGGATCGCCAGGAATTCGGCCTGGAGCAGCATCCAGATGGCCGCCGCATTGAAGAACGCCAGCACGAGAAAGAGCGCGGACCCGACCGGGTTGCGCGACGTGATCACCTTCAACCCTGACACCGTCAGGAGCAGCGCGAAGATGTAGAACAGTACGGTCGTGAATTCCATGATTACCGGTTCATCGTTAGCCCATCGTCAGGCTTCAGGGTTCTCGGCGCACGTCGCGCCGTGCCGCGGCGGCGGATTCGCGCCGCGCCACACCAACCACTACGGCCAAGCTCATTACGAATCAGCGATACGGCGCATCGGCCGCTTTCGCCGCGGCGATCTCCGCTTCGTAGCGATCGCCGACGGCGAGCAGCATGTTCTTCGTGAAGTAAAGGTCGCCGCGCTTTTCGCCGTGATACTCGAGAATATGTGTCTCGACGATCGAATCAACAGGGCAGCTTTCCTCGCAGAAACCGCAGAAAATGCATTTTGTCAGGTCGATGTCATAGCGCGTCGTGCGGCGCGTGTTGTCCGCGCGCGCTTCGGACTCGATCGTAATCGCGAGGGCCGGGCACACTGCTTCGCAAAGCTTGCAGGCAATGCAACGCTCTTCGCCGTTTTCATAGCGGCGCAGCGCATGCAGGCCGCGAAAACGCGGCGACAGTGGTGTCTTTTCCTCAGGAAACTGCACCGTGACCTTGCGCTTGAACGTGTAGCGTCCCGTCAGCGCGAGCCCCTTGATGAGCTCGGTCAGGAAAAACGTTTTAAAGAAATTTTGGATTGCGGTCATGGTTGCGTCCGCCCTATTTCCAGATGTTCAGCGGCGACATGATCCAAAACCCGACCACGACGACCCAAAGAATGCACACGGGCAAGAACACCTTCCAGCCGAGCCGCATGATCTGGTCATAGCGGTATCGCGGGAACGTGGCGCGCGCCCAGATGAACACCGACAATAAAAGGAACACCTTGAGGAGGAGCCAGAAGACGCCGGGGATGAACGCCAGGAAGCCGAACGGCGCACTCCAGCCGCCGAGGAACAACGTCGCCGCCAGCGCCGAGATCACGATCATGTTGATGTACTCGGCGAGGAAGAAGAGCGCGAACGCCATGCCCGAGTAGTCGATCATGTGACCGGCGACGATCTCGGACTCACCTTCCACGACGTCGAACGGGTGGCGGTTCGTCTCGG
This sequence comes from Paraburkholderia sp., assembly GCA_034668065.1. Classification (GTDB taxonomy): domain Bacteria; phylum Pseudomonadota; class Gammaproteobacteria; order Burkholderiales; family Burkholderiaceae; genus Trinickia. The sequence goes on along the minus strand of JAXDQB010000167.1, from coordinate 3,959 downwards.
CAATGCCCGAGATGAAATATACGACGAAAACCGGCAAGAGCGGCAGCCAATTCCAAGAGAGGAAGCCGATGCCGTGGCTCGCGAAGAAACCGCGCTCCTGAGAGTTGACGATGTCCGACAGATTGAGACTGCCCGAGGTCATCAGCACGACGACGAGGGCGAATCCCATCGCGACTTCGTACGAAACCATCTGTGCGGCGGCACGCATCGAGCCGAGGAAGGCGTACTTCGAGTTCGAGGCCCAGCCCGCGAGAATCACGCCGTACACGCCAACCGAGGAGATCGCGATGACGTAGAGCAGGCCCGCGTTGATGTCGCCGAGTACCGCTTTCGCCTGGAACGGGATCACGGCCCAGACGGCCAGCGCAGGCACGACCGTCATGATCGGCGCGATCAAATAAAGCCAGCGGTTGGCGGCGCTCGGCTGGATCACCTCCTTGAGCAGCAGCTTCAGCACATCGGCAATCGGCTGCAGCAGCCCTGCCGGGCCGACGCGGTTCGGACCGAGGCGCACGTGCATCCAGCCGATCAGCTTGCGCTCCCAGAGGATCAGATAGGCCACGCAAAGCAGAATGACGACGCACACCACGACGATGCGAACGAGTGCCCATACCGTGGGCCACGCCGCACCGAGCGCCTGGCTGCCGCCCGCATTGATCGTATCGAACAAGCTCATTTAGGCCTTCTCCACCAGCAGTTCACCGAACAGGCTGCCGAGAGCCGCACTGGCGGGCGTCGCCGCCGACACGCGGACAACCGTTTCCGCCAGACCCACTTCGCACACCGCGCTCGCCATGACCGCACCGTCGCCCTGACGCACGCGCACCGCATCGCCCTCCTTCAAGCCGAGCTTCTCGAAGAGTCCCGCCGGCAGGCCGACCGAATTCGCGACGCGGGCGGCGGCCGTCAGATGCAGCGACGGCGCCCGGCGCACGAGCGGATCGGCATGATAAATCGGCACGTCGGCAATGCGCTCGAAGGCGCCGACAGCGGACGGCTTCGAAAGCGTGCCCTGCAACACCGGCGCGACGCCGGTGCGATTGGACAGCTTGCCCGAGATCGCTCCGTCACCCAGTGCCGCGCGACGCACGTCCTCGACCGAGTCATACTCGAAACCGGGCAGGCCGAGCACGTTACCCAGCACGCGCAGCACCTTCCAGGCGGGACGCGCCTCGCCCGCCGGGCGCACAATGCCATTGAACGCCTGCAGCGTGCCTTGCGCGTTCACGAACGCGCCGGCCGTTTCGCTGAAGGGCGCGACAGGCAACAACACGTCCGCGTATTCGGTGCCGTGCTTGAAAGCCGAAAGCATGACGACTGTCTCGGCATGGCGAAGCGCCGCGAGCGCCTGTGTCGGATTGGCCGTATCGAATTCGGGTTCGACGTTAAGCAGCACGTATCCCTTGCGCGGCTGTTCGAACGCCTCGCGGGCATTGAGACCACCCGCTTGCGGCAGCGCGTCGACGATGTGCGCGCCGACGGTATTCGCCGCTTCGGTGAGAAAGCCGAGCGTCGCGCCCGTGTTCTCGGCAATCCATTGCGCAAGCGCGTGGATGCGCGAAAAATCGGGATGCTGAACAACGCCGTTGCCGAGCAGCACGACGCGGCGCTCGCCGTTGGTCAACGCCGCCGCAGCGTCTTGCGCCGCCGCCGATGTGGCCACGCCGCCGAAGCCTTCGGGCAAAGCGACGCCACACGCCTGTGAGACCGCGGCGGCAATGCCTGCCAGCGCGTTGAGCCACTCCGAAGGCGCCGCGACGATCGAATTTGCGGTCGGAATCAGCGAGTTGTCGCTCGTCGCATGCAACAGATGGAGCTTCGCGCCCCCCTTCGCCGCCTGCCGCAGACGCGCGGCCATGAGCGGATGATCGCGACGCAGGAACGACCCGACGACGAGCGCGGCATCAAGCGTCGACAGATCGGCGAGCGGCATGCCTAGCCATGGCGCGCCTGTCGGCGCGGCCGAGAAATCGGACTGGCGCAAACGAAAATCGACATTCGGCGTACCGAGCGCGTGGGCAAGCTGCTTGAGCAGGAACAGCTCTTCGACGGTGCCGTGTGGGCTGCCGAGCATCGCCAACGCGTTCGCGCCGTGCTCCGCCGCGATGCCCTTCATTGCCTTTGCCACATATTCGAGCGCCGTCTGCCAATCGGTTTCGATCCACTGGCCGCCCTGCTTGATCATCGGCTGCGTCAGCCGCTCTTCGCTATTAAGGCCCTCGTATGAGAAACGGTCCTTGTCCGAGATCCAGCACTCGTTGATCGCCTCGTTCTCGAAGGGCAGCACTCGCATTACGCGGTTGTCCTTGACCTGCACGATGAGATTGGCGCCGACCGAATCATGAGGGCTCACCGACTTGCGGCGCGAAAGCTCCCACGTGCGTGCGCTGAAGCGAAACGGCTTGCTCGTCAGCGCGCCTACCGGGCAAAGATCGATCATGTTGCCCGACAGCTCGGAATCGACGGTCTTGCCGACGAAAGTCGTGATCTCCGAATGTTCACCGCGACCGAGCATGCCGAATTCCATGATGCCGGCGACTTCCTGACCGAAACGTACGCAGCGCGTGCAGTGAATGCAGCGCGTCATCTCTTCCATCGAAATGAGCGGCCCGACGTTCTTGTGGAAGACTACGCGCTTCTCTTCGCTGTAGCGAGAAGCCGACTTGCCGTAGCCGACCGCAAGATCCTGCAGCTGACATTCGCCGCCCTGGTCGCAGATCGGACAGTCGAGAGGATGGTTGATGAGCAGGAATTCCATCACCGCCTGCTGTCCCTTCACCGCCTTTTCGGAGGTCGTTCGCACCACCATGCCGGCGGACACGGGCGTCGCGCAGGCCGGCACGGCCTTCGGCATCTTTTCGACTTCGACGAGACACATCCGGCAGTTGGCCGCGATCGAGAGCTTCTTGTGATAGCAGAAGTGCGGAATGTATGTGTCGACCTTGTGGGCAGCGTGGATCACCATGCTGCCTTCGGGCACCTCGACTTTCTTCCCGTCTATTTCAAGTTCAACCATGATGGTGAATGGTCCCTTAGCCTGTTTACCGCTCGATCGATCGCATCCCGCTCGCCGCAAGGCGTCGGGCGGCCCTCGATGTGACGATGAAATGCTTGCTGCCGCCGGCGCCGCGCGGCATGACGTTCGTTTATGCGAGCACCTCGTCGGCCAAGGCCGGCGCCCTCGCGTGCCCGCCAACGAGGCACCGCTTGTGCTCGACGTGATATTCGAACTCGTCCCAATAGTGCTTGAGCATGCCGCGCACCGGCATGGCCGCCGCATCGCCCAGCGCGCAGATCGTGCGGCCCATGATGTTCTCGGCCACCGAGTTCAGGAGATCGAGATCTTCCTTGCGGCCCTGACCGTGCTCGATGCGATTGACGACGCGCCAGAGCCAGCCCGTGCCCTCGCGGCACGGCGTGCATTGACCGCACGACTCTTCGTAATAGAAATATGACAGACGCAACAGCGAGCGCACCATGCAGCGGGTCTCGTCCATAACAATGACGGCGCCCGAACCGAGCATCGATCCGCGCTTGGCGATCGAGTCGTAGTCCATGTCGGTTTGCATCATGAGATCGCCGGGCACGACGGGCGCCGACGAGCCGCCCGGAATGACGGCTTTCAGCTTCTTCCCCCCGCGCATACCGCCGGCAAGCTCGATCAGCTTCGCAAACGGCGTGCCGAGCGGCACCTCATAGTTGCCTGGACGCTCGACGTCGCCGGACACGGAGAAGATCTTTGTGCCGCCGTTGTTTGGCTTGCCGAGCTCAAGGTAGTTCTGCGGCCCGATTGCGAGCAGGAACGGCACCGCCGCGAACGTTTCGGTGTTGTTGATCGTGGTGGGCTTGCCATACACGCCGAAGCTCGCGGGGAACGGCGGCTTAAAGCGCGGCTGGCCCTTTTTCCCTTCGAGCGACTCGAGCAATGCGGTCTCTTCGCCGCAGATGTAGGCACCGTA
>JAXDQB010000166.1:0-9684 GCA_034668065.1 Paraburkholderia sp. | reverse complement strand
GCGGTTCTGAAGTTCAAAAAGAACCAGCACATTTTCGAGCAAGGAGATGCAGCGAATACGATCTTTTATATCCAGGCAGGTAAAGTCAAACTCACTGTCATATCCGATTATGGCAAGGAAGCCGTGGTCGGGATCCTGGAAGCCGGCCAGTTTTTCGGTGAGGGTTGCTTGAACGGTCAGCCGCTGCGCATCGCTACGACGACGGCCCTGGAAGAATGCACCATCACGTCGATCGCGAAGCAAGCCATGATTGCCACCCTTCATGACGAGCCGCAGTTTTCCGAGCTGTTTGTCGCCTATCTCCTCAGCAGAAACAGCCGAATTCAGGAGGACTTGATCGACCATCTGTTTAATTCGAGCGAAAAGCGGCTTGCGCGTCTCCTGGTTCTGCTGGCGAATTTTGGAAAAGAGGGTAGCCCTCAACCCATCAGCCCGAATATCAATCAGGAAACACTGGCGGAAATGATCGGCACGACCCGATCTCGCGTGAGCTTTTTCATGAACAAATTTCGCAAGCTGGGCCTCATCAGCTACAACGGAGAAATCGAAGTCCACAGTTCGATGCTGTCTGCGGTCTTGCGCGAAGCGCCTCGGATGAAAAGGAATGATTGAGAGCGCGGCGTCTGATTCAAGCCGCATTCGGTGCCTCATAGGTTGGCGGCCCCAGGGGACCCGTGCCGCCTTAAGGAAGGTGCTGAGGCCTGCTTTGGCTGGTTTCTTTAGCGCTTTTCGCTTCAGGGCTGGTGTCATTTCAAAGGTCCGCAGTATCAGGACTGCCAGGCGCAGAGCGTGCCTGGACAATATACTGATGGGGAAAATATCTGGGCAACTGCGTAGTTTTACGGAGGCGAACCAAGAGAAAATAGAGATACTCCATATGTCGTTGGCCACGTAGCTGGCCGTACTTTAGGCGGCCGCACCAGACAGACGACGACACGGATCTTTCGCGGACGATTGAACGGACGTGATGTGACAGACCATAACGTTTCGGACGAAATGGTTCGGCTCGCGGTGGATGCCTGTCCGAGCGGCATGATCATGACCGACGCGGGCGGAAAAATCGTGTTGGTCAATGCGGAAGTCGAGCGGCTGTTCGGCTATCCGCGCGAGGAGCTGCTCGGCAGATCGATCGACATTCTCGTTCCGACAGCCGAACGCGCCGGGCATGGCAGTCATCGCGCGAGTTTCGTCGACAATCCCGAATCGCGGCGGATGGGTGTGGGTCGCGATCTCTATGGTATGCGCAAGGATGGCACCAAGGTTCCGGTCGAGATCGGCCTGAACCCCATCCGCACCCGCGCCGGCCTGATGGTCCTGAGCGCTATCACGGACATTACCGAGCGCAAGTTGGCCGACGAGAGATTTCGTCTCGTCGTCGAAGCCTGTCCGAGCGGTATGATCATGACCGACGAGGACGGCAAAATCGTGCTTATCAATGCCGAGGCAGAGCGGCTGTTCGGCTATGCGCGCGAGGAACTGTTCGGTAAAACGATCGACATTCTGGTTCCGTCGGCGGTCCGCGCGGGACACGCAGAGCATCGTGGCGCTTTCATCGAACGACCGGAAGCGCGCCGGATGGGCATAGGCCGCGATCTCTACGGTGTGCGCAAGAATGGAACCCAGATTCCGGTTGAGATCGGCTTGAATCCCATCCGCACCAGCGACGGTCTCATGATTCTGAGCGCGATCACCGACATCAGTGAGCGCAAGCGAGCCATTCAAGTGCTGGCCAAGCGGAGCGAGGAACTGGAGCGGTCAAACGCCGATCTTGAGCAGTTCGCGAATGTGGCCTCCCACGATCTCCAGGAACCGCTGCGCATGGTCGCGAGCTACGCCGAACTGCTTGCCGAGCACTACAAAGACGCGCGCGATGAAAAAGCAGAGAAGTATATCCGGTATACAGTCGACGGCGCCAAGCGCATGCAGCAGCTTGTCAAGGACCTGCTCACCTTTTCGCGCGTCGGCACACAAGGCAAGATGCCAGCGCCGATCAGATCCGAGATCGTGGTGAAAAACGTACTCGACAGCCTCAAGGTCGCGATCGAAGAGAGCCATGCCGAGATTGTTTGCGGCAACTTGCCGGCCGTGACCGCCGACGAGGTGCAGCTTGCTCAAGTGTTTCAGAATTTAATCGGAAATGCGCTGAAATTTCACGGCGGGCGTCCGCCTCGCATCCACGTAAGCGCCGAGCCAAATGACCAAAAGTGGACGTTTTCCATCAAGGACAACGGAATCGGAATCGAAAAACAATATGGCGAGCTGGTGTTTCAGATGTTTCAGCGCCTGCATGAGCGCGGCCGCTATGACGGCAGCGGCATCGGGCTTGCCATCGCGAAGAAGATCGTCGAGCGCCATGACGGTCGTATCTGGTTCGATTCCGAATTGGGCAAGGGATCGACGTTCTTCTTCACAATGCCGGCCGTACAGGGAGATATCGCATGATCAGCGCAATCCATATCCTGCTCGTTGAGGACAATGCAGCCGATGTCGACCTTACGCGCGAAGCGCTCGCCTCGACGAAATTCGATATCAGGCTCTCCGTGGCGAAGGACGGCGTTGAGGCGATCGACTTCTTGAACGGCGCAGGTACCTGGTCGGAGCCCGGGCATCCCACGCTCATTCTGCTCGACCTCAATCTGCCCCGGAAGGACGGCCGCCAGGTTCTTGCCGTGATCAAGGGCCACGACGAGTTCCGCCGTATTCCTGTCGTCATACTTTCGTCCTCGGACTCCGAAAAGGACATCACCAGCTGCTACCATCTGGGTGCCAATTGCTACGTCGTCAAACCGGTCGAGTTGCGGGCTTACCGCGCAGTCGTGGGGACGCTTGAGGATTTCTGGCTGGGCGCGGCGTCGCTACCGCAGCGCGACGGCCACTCAATAGCTACTCGTATCGGTTACGAGCATTAGGGGCAGCTGGATTTGTCTGTCTACGGCACGAATGGACCGACAATTACTCCGACGATGTCTGTTGTCGGAAGAAAAGTCGCCTCGCCAGTGCCGATCGAAACAAGCCTTGCAGTCATCTTGGCACAGTAAAGGAAAATCGAAGAAGTGTTCTGAAATGAACAGCGCCGGAAAACGAAATATGATTGCTTGATGACGGATGCCGCAGCCGCATGCGGTGTCCAATCCTCCGGCCTCGGTGTTTAGCACGCACCGGGGCCACTTTTTTGAGATTTATTCCAGGCCGTCATACGTGACTTTATTTGTAGACAGCCATCTGGTTCATTGCCGCGGCAATGCGTAGCCGCCCGGCTTCCTTGAGCGAATCGGCTCGCCGCTGCCTTTAAGGACGTCTTGCGCGCTTCCGCGATATTGTTTGTCGCTCGCGCTTCCCGATCACGGGCCTTGGACTGGCAGCAGAATCGACCAGCTCCCGGCTCTTTGCGCGCAGCATTCGATTATTCGCTGTTCTTGACGTGGCTTATGACCGTTTCGCCTATATGACGCACAAGGTCAGTCAGTAACCTGTTTTTCTTCTCACAGGATTCCAATTCGCGTCTCAATCTTGCATTGTCGATCTGCTCTGTCCTCCAGAACGTGGGCTGGGTCTCGGCGGTCGTCATTTAAATTCCGCCTCCTATTACTCTTCTCGGGCGATCACCCGTTTTGATGTTTCATTTCCACACTTCGTGCATTGATAAAAGATCGTGTCTTTGCCGCAAGCGCCGGCTGCGCCTCCCTGACAAGCATGGCCCGAATGACGTGGCAGATCGGACAATGAACGAGAGTGGGAAAGAGACAGGTGACTTCGGCGAATGACTGTGACGACGTGGGGCGCGGCATATCATCCTCAATCAAAAGGCGGAAGTGCAACACTCTCAGTCGCCAGTAATTGCCTATCGGGTCTCTGAAATGCCGCCATCGTGCTCTTTAGAGTATTGATTCGCTGTTCACTATTGCTCGAATTGGGCCTCTTGATTCTGGCAACGACCAAGAAACAGTCTGAGATTGGGAATGCTTTATCGTTTTGCGGTGGCGTTTCTGATGATCGTTTCTGAAAGCCGAACCACGAGCATCTTCAGCTGGCTGTTCTCATTTTCCAGAGTATCCAGCACCTGCCTCAACTGCTTATCCCCGTCGATTTCATCGAAACGGTTGGACCATTGCTCTTTGCCGGCAGTCTTTTGCATCGTCCATTCCTTGCTCAAGGCGGGCCATCTCCAACCTACGGCAAGAATAATTTCAGTAAATCGGGTAAGTGTACCTATTGAGCTACGTACGTAATTTAACCTTCGCAAACTGAGCAATTGTGAACAGAAAGTTGACCGCAGGGCGTTATACTCACTAAAAAACCTGTAAGCAAAAGTGCGTGCCATACTTATTGCCATCCGGCGCGGGGATGGTGTGCTCCCGCCACAAATGACAATGAGAGGTTACGTCTTGAGAAAGGAGGACACTTGCAGTGGGACTGCTGATCGTCAATCCACCCGCTATGAGGGTTCTCGTCATTGACGACGATGCTTCCGTTGGCGCGGCAATTCAGATGACGCTGGTTCGCGCGGGCTGCGACACAGTGCTTGCGCCCGATGCCGAGACCGGAATCAGAGCGTTTGGATCGTCGAGGTTTGACCTGGCGGTTGTCGATCTCTTTATGCCCGGGATGGATGGTCTTCAGATCATCACGGAATTCAGGCGGCGGGCACCGACGCTGTCGATCCTCGCGGTGTCCGGCTTCAGGTTCAGGGGTTCGGCCGATCCTGGGCTGGATTTTCTGAGCCTGGCTGGCAACGTCGGTGCAACAATCTGTCTGCGCAAGCCGTTCTCGCCGCAACAACTGGTCGCGGCCATCCAGGCCAGTAAAAACCCGGCGCTTCTCGGTGCCGACCGGCAGGAAAAAGAGAACCGGAACAGGGACGGTCACCATGACGCTGAACGATCCCCGCGTTAACATCCAGCCTTCTCCGTCTCGATCTCCTTCCGCGGCGCGATCGCTTGATCCGTTCGACGCCGATCTGATGTCGAGAGCATTGAAGCGGGCAATTGACGATATCGGCGCGGCGATGACACACCAGCTGAGCGAGCCGTTGACCGCGCTGCTGCTCTATCTGAATGAAATCAAACAAGCGGCGGAAAGCTCCGGCGGCACCGAGACTACTCCGACGTCGATCCGCGACATGATCGACCTGGCGCTGCGGGAAACCGAACGGGTCTGCGACATCATGGAGCGGGTGGGCCATACAGTGAAGGCGCCGATAGACTCACGAACCGCCATCGCGCGCGGTCGCGAGGCGATCGACGCGTGGGCGCGGAGTAGCGAGGCAGGAGCAGCTGCGACACCGCCTTATGTCATCCAGCAACCGTTGACGCCGCGCGAGCACGAGGTGCTGGCGCTGATCATCGGCGGTGTCTCTAACAAGGAAGGTGGGCATCGACTAGGGATCAGCAAGCGCACCTTCGAGGCTCATCGCGCTCATCTGATGGGAAAACTTGGGGCAAGAAACGCAGCCGATCTGGTTCGTATGACGTGGGGTCAGACCGAATGACACTCGCTAGAGACGTTCCACGCTCGTCCGACGCCGCGCCTTGTGGTCAGCGGCCTGCACGGGCATCGCATCGCATGTCGAACCGGTCCGATGAATGGCTGCGGATAGCATGCTTCACAGGAGCAACGTATTAATACGCGAATTCCTACGTACAAATATTTGTCGCACCTTCAGTCCTGTTTAATAATTCCGGATGCATTGCAAGGAAGTGTTGCCGAGGAATGTCACGGGAATGGTCCATGACGAATTCTATCGATTTGACCATCGATGTCGCCGGATCGAGGCCGGCCGGCAAGTCGGCGATTGTCAACCATGAAGCGTTGCCGGCGGATGTGGCCAGGAGTCGGCGCCGAGCGGTGCTGCACCAAACCGAGGCCCTGCAGAACGCCATTCTCAACAGCGCCAACTTTGCGATCATCGCGACCGACGCAAAGGGTATTATCCAGCTGTTCAACGTCGGCGCCGAGCGGTTGCTCGGCTATGCCGCCAGCGAGGTCATCAACAAGATAACACCAAGCGATATTCACGATCCGGGGGAAATGGTTGCTCGCTCCGAAGCGTTGAGCGCCGAGTTTGCGACTACTATCACGCCGGGCTTCGCCGCGTTGGCTTTCAAGGCCTCGCGCGGAATCGAGGACAAATATGAACTGACCTACATCCGCAAAGACGGAAGTCGCTTTCCGGCAAAGGTATCGATCACCGCGTTGCGCGACGACCGAAGCGAAATCATAGGCTATCTGCTGATCGGTCCGGATAATCCCACCGCACAGGCCGCGCAGGCCGCAAGAGCGGTGGAGAGGGGAAAAGTCGCGGAGGAGATGTTCCGGTTGGCTGTCGAGGCCTGCCCGAGCGGAATGGTGGTGATCGATGGCGACGGCAAGATGCTGATGGTCAACGCCGAGATCGAGCAACAGTTCGGCTATCGCCGCGAGGAACTGATCGGCCGGTCCGTTGAAATACTGGTGCCGGTGCGGCTGCACGGGCAGCATATCCGTCATCGCAATGGATTTGCGATCCAGCCCGAGACTCGCCGGATGGGGGCTGGCCGTGATCTTTTCGGATTGCGCAGCGATGGCACGGAATTTCCCGTCGAAGTCGGTCTTAACCCGATCCCCGCGGACGGGGGGCTTCTGGTTCTCGCCGTGATCGTAGATACCAGCGAGCGCAAGCGCATGGACCGTTTGAAGGACGAATTCGTGTCTACGGTCAGCCACGAGTTGCGTACGCCGTTGACGTCGATTTCCGGATCGCTCGGCCTGCTGGCGGGGCAGTGGTCCGGCAAACTGCCCCAATCGGCGGCGCGTCTGTTGGCGATCGCGCACACGAACAGCCAGCGGCTGGTACGCCTTGTTAACGACATTCTCGACATCGAGAAGCTCGAATCCGGCCGCGTCGTCTTCAATTTGGGTAAATTCGACGTCGGTCTGTTGGTGGAGCGGGCGATTGAGGACAATCGCGGCTTCGCCGAAGGTTACGGCGTGGGCATTCGGCTCGATACCGGATCGGCTCACGTCGACGCGAACGTCGATCCAGACCGGCTTGAGCAGGTTATCACCAACCTTCTTTCGAATGCGATCAAGTTTTCTCCGACAGACGAAGAAGTTCTGGTCAACGTGGAGAAGGATGAATCCGTCGTCCGGATCTCGGTGCGCGATCGCGGCTCCGGGATCCCGGTAGAGTTCAAGGAACACATCTTCGAGAAATTCGCACAGGCGGACGGTACGAACTCCCGGCAAAAAGGGGGGACCGGACTCGGTCTGAGCATTGTGAAGCAAATCGTTGAACGGCTGGGCGGCGAGGTGGGCTTCGATGATGCGCCCGGAGGCGGCACGATTTTCCATGTCGAGCTGCCGGCCTGGGAAGGTACGGCTGGCGGGGAAATCGATCTTGAGCTCGAGGCGGGCGGCCCGCGCGTCCTGCTTTGCGACGCTGACTGCGATACCGCGGGCGCCGTGCGGACCCGATTGCAGCAAGATGGTTTCGCCGTTGACTTCGCTTACACGATGACCGCCGCGATCCAGCGCGCTTCCGCAACCATCTACGCGGCCATTCTTGTCGATCTGCAACTTCCTGACGGCGGCGCCGGGCTGATTCTCCGGCTGCCGGAGCAGCCGCAATGTCGGAACACCCCCATTATCGTGATCGCCGCAGATCCCGTGCGGGCACGCAACGATGTCAGGCTATCCCGGCTGAATGTCCTTGATTGGTTGATTAAGCCGGTCGACTTCGAGCGCCTCGTTCGGATCCTCAAATCAGCGATCGCTTTGCGCTCGCGCCAGCGTCCGCGCGTTCTTCACGTTGACGACGATCACGACGTTCTCGCGCTCGTTACCCATGCGCTCCGCACAACGGCCGACGTGGTTTCCGCGGACTCCATCGAAAGCGCACGCCGCGCGCTTGCCGTCGATCGTATCGACCTCGCCGTGCTTGATATCCTGCTTGGCACAGACTCCGGCATGGATCTATTGCCGGATCTCCGGGACAGCCTCGGCAATGCAATCCCGGTCGTCGTCTTTTCCGCGCACGGCGCGGCCTTTCCTTGTGACGAGCAGATTGAAGCTGCGTTTTCCAAATCGAGTTCGTCGCTTGACAGCCTCGTGGCGACAGTTCGCGACCGATTGACGCTTCTGGCCGTCCGCCCAGCCGTGGAGGTCGCATGACTGCGCTTCGTATCCTGCATGTCGATGATGAGGCTGACATTCGTGAGGTCGTGGAGATCGCGCTGGGCTTCGACACTGGTTTCGTGACGCAAAGTTGCGGTTCGGGTGAAGAAGCTCTCGCGATCGCGCGGGATTGGCTGCCCGACATCATCCTCCTGGACGTCATGATGCCGATGATGGATGGACCGGCCACGCTGTCGCGGTTGCAGGAGAACCAGCGGACGGCAAAGATCCCCGTTGTTTTCATGACAGCCCGCGCCCAGACCTGCGAACTCGATCGCTTTCGCGCGCTCGGGGCTGTCGGCGTGATACCGAAGCCGTTCGATCCGATGACTCTGGCGGCGTCGTTGCGCCGCTTCGTCCCGCTATCGGACGACCCATTCGACGAATTGCGGGTTGCCTTCCTGCAACGCGTCCGGAACGACGCCAACGCTCTAACGAGCCTCCGTTTCGCGCTTGATCATAGCAACAGCGCAACCGACGCGCTATCCCGGATCAAGCGTATCGCTCACGGTCTCGCTGGTGCGGGCGGCATTTTTGGTTTTGCTGAAATCAGCGATACCGCGGCCGCGCTCGAAGACGAAATTGTCCATGAGCTTACCGGTCCTGGCTGCGGCGAGCGAATTGTGCCTGCGCTCGATCGCCTGCTGTCTCGCATGGAAATGACCATCTCCAATTAAGGTGGCGCCAAATGGGTTCGATGCTGGGACATGAACCGAGCCTTCCGTCCCCGATGCATGTGGACGGTAGATCATGCTCGAGTTGGAGGTTCGTATGACAAGAATAGCTGCGAAGAGCCTTGAGGCGCCAAAGATGCTCATCGCGGATGACGATCCTTCAATTGTGAGATTGCTTTTCGATCGATGCACGCGCATGGGGTTTGAAGTCCAAACTGCGACTAACGGAGTTCAGGCGTTGCTCAAGGCAAATCGAGGCAAACCCGACATCCTGATCATCGATGTCAACATGCCCGAGGCGGATGGCCTTGCGGTTTGCGCGCACTTGCTGGATCCTGTGAGAAAAGCCTTGGATGTTATTGTGATCACAGCAAACCAGGACTCAGAGACGATCGAGCGGTGTGAGAGCTTTGGTGCGTTTTATGCATGCAAGGGACCGGATTTCTGGGCCAGCTTTGTGTCCGCGCTAATCGAAATCTTTCCCGACCATGAAGGCAGGATAAGGGAATCGGGGTCTCAGCCCGCCCGTATCGCGGTGCGAAAGCGTTCGCGTGTGCTGGTGATCGATGACGATGCGGACGTGGGAAAATTTCTCTCCAGCCGACTCGCCAAACGCGGGGTGGAGACGTTGTATGCCTCCGACGCGGTGCAAGGTTACCGAATGGCGTGCAAGGAGGAACCAAGCGTCATCATATCCGATTATTTCATGCCGGATGGAGATGTACGTTACCTTCTGTACAGATTGCGCACCACGCCAGCGACCGCGAATATTCCCGTCATTGTGCTGAGCGGAGCGAATTTCGATCAAGTGACCCAAGACCGCTTGCTACGAGAAGTTTGCGGCCACCCGGGGGCGATT
>JAXDQB010000165.1:0-5994 GCA_034668065.1 Paraburkholderia sp. | reverse complement strand
ACGATCCTCGTCGACGGTTTTATCGCGACGGCGGCGCTCGTGGCGGCGCATGCGCTCGCCCCGGCCGTGCTCGAGTACTGCGTGTTCGCGCATTTGTCGGATGAAGCCGGCCACCGGCGCATGCTCGACTACTTCGGCGCGAAGCCGCTGTTGTCGCTCGGCATGCGTCTTGGCGAAGGCACGGGCGCCGCGCTTGCGCTGCCGGTGCTGCGCGCGGCCGTCGCGTTTCTCAACGAGATGGCGAGTTTCGAAGCGGCTGGCGTCGCGACTCGCGATGCGCCCGACGGCGAACGCGTCGCGCGATGAACGGCGAAAGGGACCCACTGCGGGACGTGGGCGCGCGCATCATCGATGCGCGCGCGGAACTGCGCTTTTTCTGCGCGGCGCTCGCCTATTTCACGCGGGTGCCCGTGCCGCGCGGTGTCGGCGCTGAAGTAAGCGATCTGGCTGGGGCGATTCGCTACTTCCCGGTCATCGGGGCGCTGGTCGGCGGCATCGGCGCTGTGGTGTACCTCGTCGCGCTGCGCGTCTTTCCGGCGTCGATTGCCGTGCTGCTCTCGATGGCCGCGACGCTCGCGGCAACGGGGGCATTCCACGAGGATGGTCTCGCGGACTCCTGCGACGCGTTCGGCGGGGGCGGGACGCGCGAGGACGTGCTGCGAATCATGCGAGATCCGCGCATCGGCGCGTTCGGCGCGATCGCGCTAGTCGTCACGCTCTCGCTCAAATGGCAGACGCTCGCCGCGATGCCGCCACTCGTCGCGGCATGGCTCATGATCGCGGCCCATGCGGCGAGCCGGGCCTTGGCCGCGAGCTTTCTCGTCACGCTCGACTACGCACGCGCCGAAGGAAAGGCGCAGCCTGTCGCGCAGCGCATGTCGTGGCGCGCCTACGGTGTGGCGGCGGCGCTTGGGCTGCCGTGGCTGCTCGGGCCGGACTGGCGCGCGGGGCTCGTGGCGCTGGGCGTGACGCTCCTGCTGCGCGCCGTGCTTGCCCGCTATTTCGCGCGGCGCCTCGGCGGTTATACCGGCGATTGTCTCGGCTTCGCGCAGCAAGTGTTCGAGCTTGCCATCTATTTGAGCGTGCTTGGATGGATCTCGTCCTGATTCGCCATCCCGCGCCGGCCGTCGAGGCAGGCATTTGCTATGGCCGCAGCGATGTGCCGCTGGCCGAGAACGCGCGCGTGTCGTCCGATTCGCTCTTTGAACGCCTTGCCGCCTTCGGCGTGCCGCCGCCGCAAGCGCTTTGGACAAGCCCGTTAAGGCGCTGCTCGAGCGTCGCGGCTTGGCTCGCGCGCCGTTGCCGTTGCGTCGCGACAGCCGACGCGCGGCTGCAGGAAATGGATTTTGGCGCATGGGAGCGCATGCGTTGGGACGCGATCGATCGCGCTGCAATCGACGCATGGGCGGCGGATTTCGTTCATGCGCGCTTGCATGGCGGCGAGAGCGTCGCGCAATTTGCCGCGCGCGTTGCCGGGTGGTTCGAAGCGTGGCGCGCGTCATGTGACGCTTTCGCCGGTGGGGCGGCTTTGCCTGCTCCGCCCGCATCGTCCGCTTTGTCGGGTTTAACGGGTTCCTCGGTTTTCTCGGACTCTCCAGGCTCGAAGGCTTCGGCGGCTTCGGCAGCTTCGGTGGCTTCGGCGGCTTCGGCGGCTTCGCCAATTTCGCCAACTTCGCCAACTTCGCCAACTTCGCCAACTTCGACCGCTGTCTCAGCTTCCGATAGGGCTTCGGCGAACCGGGCCGCTTATGTCGTGACGCACGCGGGCGTCATTCGCGTGCTGATTTCGCTCGCGCTCGAGGTTCCGCTCGAGGAAGTGCAGAACTGGCCGCTCGAAATGGCCGCCATCGTCTGGCTGCGGTATGAGCGAACAGGCCGCGCATGGCAGCTCCTTCGCTGGAATGCGTGAGTGCTTGCGGCTTGGTGATCACGTTACCCGACACGCGCATGGACGCTGCTATTAACGTGGAGCTTGCGCGGGTGCCGAAGGCCGTTCGAGCGGTGTCGCTGCCGAGGACGGTCGACGCGAGCGCGCCGTGTCGAGATCGCTGCAAAGCGCTGCGACACCGAGCGCGAGGCGCGGCCCCGGCCGATTGATGAGATCACCGTCGAGGGCGAACAGATTGCCGCGAGCGACGGCCGTGACGCGGGGCCATTCGCGCCACATGGCGAGTTCGGGCGGTGTCTGGCCGGCCTGTGCGCGAGATGGCGGCGCGGCGGCCGCGCCGGCGTCGGCTGTGACGATCAACTCGGGATTGGCGGCGACGACGGCTTCGGTCGACACGGTCGGCACGAGCGGCGCGAGCCCGGCGAAAACATTGCGGCCACCGCACAGCGCGATTGCGTCGCTGACGATGTGCGTGCCGTTCAACGTCATCAACGGGCGATTCCAAACCTGATAGAAGACGCTCACCGTCGGGCGGCCCGCGTAGCGGGCGCGCAAACCCGCAATCTCGCTGCGATAGCCGCGAGCTGAGGCTGCCGCCGTCGCTTCGGTGCCAAGCAGTACGCCTAGCCTTTCGAGATTTGTCGCGACGTCGTCGAGTTTGTGCGGCTCGCTTCGAAAGAGCGCAATGCCGAGCGCGCGCAACTTATTGAGTTCCCTTTCGTCATTGCCGTGCCGCCAGACGACGACGAGGTCCGGCTTCAGTGCGACGATGCGCTCGAGATCGAGCGCTGTGTTGCTGCCTACACGCGGCAGTGTTCGGGCGGCGGGCGGATAGTCGCTGTAGGAGACGGCACCTACGAGCGTCGCCTCGCCGCCGGCTGCGTAGACAAGCTCAACTGCGTGCGGCGATAGGGCGATGACGCGGCTGGCGGGTGCGGTGAGGGTGACCGTCTTGCCCGCATCGTCGATTACCGTGAAGGCCGCGTGCGCCAGGAGGGGGAAGAGCAGGGCGAGCGCTGCAGCCAGGCGGACTAGAAAAGCGCACAGGGCGGCAGAGCTGAATGTGGCGGAAATGACGAAAGCAGCGGAAGCAGCGGGCGGCTCAGGACGCCGCATCGGTGTTCGCGTCGTCCGCGCGCCGGCAAGCTTGAGCGCGGGGGCGCCGGACGCAACGCGAAGTCGAGTCAGCACCACGGCGAGTTTACGCCTTTGATAGCGACCGGCACTCCCGCCACCATCAACGTGACGTTCTTTGCGACGGCTGCGACGCGTTGGTTCAAGCGGCCGAGCTCGTCCACGTAGCGGCGCGTGACCGAGCCGAGCGGCACCACGCCCAAGCCGATCTCGTTGCTGACGACGATGATCTTGCCTCGAGCGCCGCACAGGGCGGCCTCGAATGCGTCGAAGCGCGCGGCGACCTGATTGGCGGAGTGCGCTAATGCCTCGCCGCAGCCTGCATCAACGGTTTCGGTCGAATCGAAAGGGCAAAGCAGCGTGGCAAGCCAAAGCGTCAGGCAATCGATGAGCACACAGCGTGAGGCGCCGTCCGCGTCGCGCAAAGCCCCGGCGAGATCGGCACCGGCTTCGACTAGCGACCAGTGCGCCGGCCGCCGCGCGCGGTGATGCGTGATGCGCGCGGCGAACTCAGCGTCCGCGCCGCGCGCCGTCGCGATGTAGGTAACAGGATGGGCGCTCGCGGTCGCGAGCCGCTCGGCGTGCATGCTCTTGCCCGAGCGTGCGCCGCCGAGCACGAAGGTGAGGTCCGGCGTGGTCATCGCGCGATTGTAGCTGGCTGTGGGCTGGCTATGGGCTTGTTATGGGCTTGTACGTGCGGTGGTTGCCGTCCGCTGCGTCTTCACGGTCCCCCGCGCGGTTTCCCGGCCGGGAGTTGGTGAAGTGAGCCCGACCCGTCGTCGACATTATCCGTGCGCCCCAAAAATCGACCGCACGGACAAAATTCGAGGTTCCGAGGAGGGCGCAGCTTCAACAGGTTTGGGCATCTGAGGATTTGCCGATATTATCGTCAGCGCGATGCGTCTTATGAGCGACGCGGGCAACCCGGCCGCACCGGCGGCGTTCTACTCGGGAGTGTTCATGACGGTAATCGTAGTGGCCAACCCCAAGGGCGGGGTCGGCAAAAGCACGCTATCCACGAATCTGGCGGGCTCGTTCGCCGCGAGCGGAGAGTGGGTGGCGCTTGCCGATCTGGATCGGCAGCAATCCGCGCATGCCTGGCTCGCGCTTCGGCCGCAAGGTCTCCCGGCAATCGAAACGTGGGAGATCGATCCCGACGCGCCAGCCAAGCCGCCGAGAGGGCTCGAGCGCGCCGTCGTCGACACGCCGGCCGGCCTGCACGGCACACGGTTTTCCGCGGTAATCGCGCTGGCTGACAAGGTCATCGTGCCGCTGCAGCCCTCGATGTTCGATATTCTTGCGACGCAGCATTTTCTCGAACGCCTCGCGAAAGAGAAGGCTGTGCGCAAAGGCGCGATCGAGGTCGGAGTCGTCGGCATGCGCGTCGATGCGCGCACGCGCTCGGCCGAGCAACTGCATCGCTTTGTCGAAAGCCTCGAACTGCCGGTGCTCGCGTTTTTGCGCGATACGCAGAACTACGTGCAATTGGCCGCGCACGGCTTGACGCTTTGGGACGTTGCGGCAAGCCGCGTCGAAAAAGACCTCGAACAGTGGGAGCCGATCGTCGCCTGGGCCGCCAGGTAAGACGATCGGCGCGGCGTAAAAAGTCGGAGGCCGCGCAAAGGCGGGGGCGCAGGAGCCCAGGCAAGCCGTGCGCCCGCGTGCCAAGCCGTGGGCGGGTTCAAAGCAGGAAGCGGGTTCAAAGCAGGAGTGGGCCTGCAGAGCGTTCGCGTCAGGTCCAGCTCTGCACGGGTACGTGAGCGCGGCTGCCCTTCGCCTTGTTGTGCTCGTCGACGAAGACGAGCTTCGGCTCCCAGCCGGCCTTGAGCTCGGTTTCGTCGACCATCGCAAAGGCGGCGATGATGACGAGATCGCCGAGTTGCGCGCGCCGCGCGGCCGAGCCGTTCAGCGAGATCATGCCGGTGCCGCGTTCGCCCCGAATCGCATAAGTCGAGAAACGCTCGCCGTTGTTGACGTTCCAGATGTCGATACGCTCGTTTTCGACGATGTTCGCCGCTTCGAGCAGGTCCTCGTCGATTGCGCACGAGCCCTCATAATGGAGCTCGCAGTGCGTGACGGCGGCGCGGTGGATCTTCGATTTGAGCATGTGACGCTGCATGGTCGTTTCCTCAGGCGTAATCGCAGACGCGGCTCGCGGCTCGCGGCTCGCGGGCGTCGCTGGCGCAGACGGCGCCTCAAATTTCCAGATTGTCGATTAGGCGGGTCGCCCCGAGCTTCGCCGCGGCGAGCACGACGAGCGGCGCGTCCGTCTCGTGCTCGGCCGGCGCGATAAGGTTGGAGCGCTTGCGCACGGCCACGTAGTCGGGCTTCCAGCCCCGCGCGGCGAGGCTCGCCACTGCTTCGCGCTCCAGTTTGGAGAGGTCGCGCTCTCCGGCGAGCGCGGCCTCCCGCAGGCGCGCGAGCGTCGCCGCCAGCATGGGCGCCTCCGCGCGCTCGGCTTCGCTCAGGTACCGGTTGCGCGAGCTGAGCGCAAGGCCGTCAGCGTCGCGCACGGTCTCGGCCGCGATGATGTCGGTCTGCAGCGCGAACTGGTGGCACATCCGGCGCACGATCATCAACTGCTGGTAATCCTTCTTTCCGAATACGGCCACGCGCGGCTGCACGCAGGCCATCAGCTTCATCACCACCGTGCATACGCCCGCGAAGAAGCCAGGACGGAACTCGCCTTCGAGGATGTCCCCGAGGTCGCGCGGCGGGTGCACACGGTACTCCTGGGGCTCGGGGTACATGTCACGCTCGGTCGGCGCGAAGAGTACGTAGACATTTTCCTTCTCGAGCTTGTCGATGTCGTCCCTGAGCGTGCGGGGGTATTGATCGAAATCCTCGCTCGGGCCGAACTGCAGACGATTGACGAAGATGCTCGCGACGACGGGGTCGCCGTGCTGGCGCGCAAGCCGCATGAGCGACAGGTGCCCTTCATGCAAATTGCCCATCGTCGGCACAAAGGCCGT
>JAXDQB010000164.1:0-5909 GCA_034668065.1 Paraburkholderia sp. | reverse complement strand
TTCGTGTGCGCGACAACCGCGCCAAGCCGCAACACCGCAATTGTCCCCAATGTGAACCACGGCTGCTTCGCATGCGCACACCCACGCAGTGTGCAGCTGCTTTCGTGCACTCATGCCCCTAAGGTCGGCCCCCTATCGCAGACAGAAAATCCGTAACACCGCGTAAGACAGCGGTTTCGCATAGAACTCAAATCAGCTCGACCACGTCGTTGACGTGCACGGTCCCGATCTGCACCGGCTCGGCGTACACGCCGATGGTGCCGCCGTTATTCTGGTAGATCGATTTGAGGACGGACAAGTCCTTGGGCAGATCTCCCTGGGCAAGCGTAGTCATCACACATCGTTGAGTCCGCTGCTTCACCTGCAGCACCACCCCGCCAATGCGTAGGGTGCGGCCCACCCATGCGTTCTCGACGAATCCTTCTTCGCCATCGGTACGAATGACCAAGTTTGGACGAAAGCGGCGGCTTTCGATGCGACTATGTGGCACGGTGTGCCGCAGTGCGTCGATGGTCGACGTCGTCAGGATATGGATCAACCCGATGTCGAAAAACGTTCCCGGCGGAGATATCTTGTCGAAAACGAAGTCACGGTCGGACACGCCCTCGACCGTAGGCACGAAGCCCTCGAACCCCTTGTCCGATCCGTCGGGGCGCGCCAGCAATACGCGTTTGCGCAACGCTGCGGACAACTTTTGCTCGGCATCGCCGGATGCGGATTCGATCACTTCGCCGTCGGGCAAAGTGATGTAGACCGGCGGAACATGCTCCGGTGAAATTGGCGGCGACGTGTATCGGGCACGGTAGGCAAACATCTCCGGCCACTTTTGCGGATGCTTCGCGTTGACGAGCTTGTTGGTTTCGACATCGATAAGCGAGTAGGCGCGATCGCCCGCAACCCCGCGCTGCGTAATCGCGACTGAATTGAGCTCCTCACCCATCATCGATTTGACGGGATACCGATGAATCGATGCGATAGAGGCTTGCAATGGTGACATGGCGAATGTTTCCTTTTTCCGCGCGGCGAAGATGCTGCGCTACAGGTATAGCGTACCGACTCGTCAGCTTCGCGAGGCGCTGTTCATGGACCGGATTCAGCCAATCAGCGGTGCATTTGTGCCAACGTGGCCTCGCTTCAAGCAAAACCTCCCCACCGGAAACGTATCTCGACCTGAGTATTCCTCGGCGTGAGCTCACGCGATGCCTGCGCTTGCAACCCCTCGCAGCCCTTATTGGAGCTTCGGCCGGCGACGCAAAAAAAACGCCCATGCTACGATCTCCGCCTCACTGTTCGAACGAATCGGAATCGCGATTGCCCGCTTGAATGCGCCGCGATTCCAGCGCCAACGAGGATTCTGATGACTCATTTTGCCCTGACGCCGGGTGCCGTCGCCGTAATCACCGGCGGCGCCGCCGGCATCGGCCTGGCTACGGCCAAGCGCTTTGCGCAGCTCGGACTGCGCATCTGCATCGCCGATCTCGGCGCCGAGCGCGTCGCCCACGCGGTGGAGGAAATCGCCGCGCTGTGTCCGAACGGCGCGAAAGACGTCTTTGCGCTCGAGACCGATGTCAGCAACGTCGAAGATGTCCGCCGCTTGCATGCCAGCGTCGTCGAGCGCTTCGGCGGTGCCGATGTGCTGATGAACAATGCAGGGATTCAGCCGGGCAGCACCATGTTCGGCCCCGCTGCTAACTGGCAGCGCGTACTCGAGGTCAATTTGTGGGGCGTGATTCACGGCACCCAGGTGTTCGTACCGGACATGATCAAGCGCGGCCGCCCGGGGCTCGTCATCAACAGCGGCTCAAAGCAAGGCATCACGACGCCGCCTGGCGACCCCGCCTACAACGTCGCGAAGGCCGGTTTGAAAGCGTTCACGGAAGCGCTGCAGCACGAACTGCGCAATACCCCCGGTTGTCAGATCAGCGCACACCTGCTGATTCCCGGCTTCGTGTTTACGGAGCTGACGCGCAACGGCCGCGTTGAAAAGCCTGCCGCCGCATGGACGCCGGAGCAGACCGTCGATTTCATGTTCGAGCGGCTTGACGCCAACGACTTCTACATTCTGTGTCCGGACAACGACGTGCCGCGTTCGCTCGACGAGCGGCGCATCCTTTGGGCGGCGGGCGATATCGTAGAGAACCGGCCTGCGCTGTCGCGCTGGCATCCGGACTACGCCCCGGCATTCGAGGCGTTCGTCAAAGAGCCACGCTGACGATGGCGGGACGCGTTGACCGGATGACATCGACCCAGCGATATTGACCCAGTGACATCGACCCAGGGCCGGCACCCATGTGGCAACAAAGCGAAACCTATCCCGATCCCGCAGTGGAGGTGCTCGATCCGCGCTTCCTAAGATATCGGATCACGAACGCCGCGCTCGAACGGCTGGCCACAGGCATGCGCCATGGCGAAGGCCCAGTGTGGTTCGGCGACGGCCGTTTCCTGCTGTGGAGCGATATTCCCAACAACCGCATCATGCGGTGGGAGGAGGAGACTGGCGCGGTGTCGGTGTTTCGCAAGCCCTCTGGGTTCGCCAACGGCAACACCCGGGACCGTCAGGGCCGGCTCATCACCTGCGAGCACGGCAATCGGCGCGTGACCCGCACAGAGTACGATGGCGCGCTGACCGTGCTGTTCGATCGCTTCGCCGGCAAACGGCTGAACTCGCCCAACGACGTGATCGTCAAGCGCGATGACAGCATATGGTTCACCGATCCGACGTTCGGCATCGCCGGCAACTATGAGGGTGTCAAAGCAGAGCCGGAGTTGCCGACCAACGTCTACCGACTCGACCCGGCCACCGGCCGCGCGGAGGTGGTCGCCGACGACATCCTCAACCCGAACGGCATCTGTTTCTCGCCAGACGAACGCCGCCTCTACATCGTCGAATCGAGTTCGAAGCCAAGGCGCATTCGCGTGTATGACGTCGAGGACGGCCGGCGCCTCGTGCGCGGGCGCATATTCGTCGATGCGGGCGAGCACGGCGCACCGGACGGTTTTCGCTGCGACACGGACGGCAACTTATGGGCGGGCTGGGGCACCGGAGCCGGGCTGAACGGGGTCATGGTGTTCGCGCCGGACGGCGTCGCGATCGGCCGCATCGCGCTACCGGAACGCTGCGCCAACCTGTGCTTTGGCGGTGCCGCCCGTAACCGGCTTTTCATGGCGGCAGGACAGTCGCTATACGCGCTTTATGTCGACGCGACGGGGGCGGTGGCTACCTGAGCGCCGCGCCCGTCTCTATACTTTCGGACCGAAACGTGACCGACGCACGCTATCACTACTACGAACCCGCGCAGGGTCACGGATTGCCACATGACCCGTTGAACGCAATCATCGGCCCAAGGCCCATCGGCTGGATTTCGACGCGCGGCTTGAACGGCAAAGCGAACCTCGCGCCTTACAGCTTCTTCAACGCCTTTAACTACAGCCCGCCGAGTATCGGTTTTTCAAGCACGAGCGCGAAAGACAGTCTGCGCAATGTCGAGGAAACCGGCGAATTCGTGTGGAATCTGACCACGCAAGATCTCGCGCAGAAGATGAACGCGACGAGCGCCGCAGTCCCGTATGAAGTCGACGAGTTCGAACTGGCAGGACTCAGCCCGGCACCGTCGCGGCAAGTGTCGGCGCCGCGCGTGGCGCAAAGCGCCGTCAATTTCGAATGCAAGGTCACCAACGTGATGCAGCTTCGCGATCACACGCATGCGGCTGTAGGCGCATGGCTCGTCCTTGGCGAAGTCGTGGCCGTCCATATTCGCCAAGACCTGCTGAAGGACGGCGTCTTCGATACGTTCGGTGCCGGCATCGTCCTGCGCGCGGGCGGACCGTCCGCGTACGCGCTCGTTGTACCTGAAAGCCGCTTCGATATGGTCCGCCCGGGCTGAGCGCCGCGGAATCAGCCAAGCCGATCTCGCGGCGCGAGCGCGCGAAGGCTAAATTACCCGCGCGGCCACAGCGTGCGGCCAAAGAAAGTCAGCGTACGATCCCAGGCGCGTTCTGCCCAGACCGCATCGTATTGCGTTCCCTCGATGCGGTTCGGCCCAACCGCCTCTTCGTTGGCGAACGCGTGGTGTGCGAGATAACGATGAAATTCCGCGCTGACACCGCCGGCCTTCAGCTTCGCTTCGAGTTCATCAACGGTCGCAGCAGCAAAGAACGCATCTTGCGTCGCAAAATGCGCTTGCATCGGGACCTTGATGTTGGCGGGATCGATGTACTCGAGCGGCGGGCAGCCGTACCAAACCACACCGGCAGCAACCTCGGGGATGGCGTTCAGTGCCAACAGCGTGAGCGCACCGCCCATGCAAAAACCGGTCACGCCGACGCGCTCCGAACGCGCCTTCAAATACTGCACTGCGCCTCGAATGTCCTGCGTGGTGGCGTCCGAGAAGTCGAGATTCGTCATGAGGTGATGAGCCTCTTCCGCCTCGACCGTCGATTCGCCGCGATAGAGGTCAGGAACGAGCGCAACATAACCGGCAGCGGCCAACCGATCGGCCACACCGCGGATCTGGTCGTTCAATCCCCACCACTCCTGGATCACGACAATCGCGGGAGCCCCTTCGAGCTTCTCCGGCTCGGCAAGGTAGCCGTTCACGTCTTTACCGTCTGGACGTCGAAAGGTAACCATCTTTCCAGCACTTCGTTTCATGAGCACATCTCCAGGAACTAAAAAAAGAGGCATAAAAAAACACCGCCCTCGTCATGTCGACGATGGCGGTGATTCTAAGCCGCGCTGTGAAAAGATGCTGGAGGCCGCCGCGCTCGTCTTCAGCGCATGCGTCGGCTCAAAAGGCTTCGCGCCCGCCGTTTCCCACGAAAAACCCTACAAACGCTTAATGACGCGCGGCGCCGCCGCCTTCTTCAAGAATGTCCCGTGACGATGCGTCGCGACGTGCGAGTACACACTGAACGTGCAACGGTACATGGAGACATGGAGGCATAAATGCGCCCCGGGAGCGTTTTTAGCGCAGGCCGCCTGAAGCCAATAATTGCTCGCCGGTAATCCAGCGGGCGTCGTCAGACGCGAGGAACGCCGCTACGCGCGCAATATCGTCGGGCTGTCCTAGTCGGGCCAAAGGCGTCTGTGCGACCACCGCCGCATCGAGCTCTGAGCCGATAATGCCAGCGCCATGCGTACCCTCAGTCTCGACCATGCCGGGGTTGACCGAATTGACTCGAATCCCGCGCGGGCCAAGCTCGCGTGAAAGCACGCCCGTGATGGCATCAACCGCCCCTTTCGTCCCGCTATAAACCGCGCTATCGGGCGGTGTGATACGGCTCACGACAGAGCTGATGTTGATGATGCTGCCGCCTTCGCCTAGATGCTTGACCGCCGCCTGGGTCACAAGAAGCAGACCGAGCACATTGACATTGAACTGCTTATGAAAATGCGCCTCTGTCACCTCTTCTATCGGCGCGAATTCGTAAAGACCTGAATTGTTGACGAGGATGTCCAGGCGACCGAAATGCTCAATTGCGCTATCGACGATGGTTCGTACGTCCGCTACTTTGGACACGTCCCCGCCTACTGCCACCGCCTTCCCGCCAGCCGCCGTGATGGCGCCGACGACAGCGTCGGCACCCGCCTTGCTGCTGGCGTAGTTGACGATGACGGCCGCACCTTCGGCCGCAAGCGCCTTGGCGATTGCGGCTCCAATCCCTTTCGACGCACCGGTGACGATTGCCGCTTTGCCCGCAAGCCTGCCCATGGTTCTCTCCTGTATGGATTCGCAACCCGCTGCAAAGCACGACGCGCCGGAAGCGACGGCGCGCATGCAGCGTTACCAATCTAGACTGAGAAGCCAGCGCTGAAAAGCGGCCACCGGCGAATGAACTGCTCGCGCTATGCGAACAATGGCCGCGTCATGCCACGCGCACGCCCTGCACGTACGTGGCGCGCGGCACTG
>JAXDQB010000163.1:0-7028 GCA_034668065.1 Paraburkholderia sp. | reverse complement strand
CGTTCGAAACGCTCGCGCCCGTCTACGACGCGCATTACGGCTCAAATCTGCGCTTGCGAAGCGTGCGGCTCTACGAAACGCCGAATTGCTGGGCCGACTTCGTGCGCGAAGCCTGACGTGACGTGACGTGACGGGCGGCGTGGGGCTCGCTCTCACGGTATGATCAAGTGAGATGAGGCCAGTCGCGCGCACCGGCGCTGCTGCGACCACCGGTGGCGGCTGGCATTTTTCGCGCTCGATGCGGCGAGCACGCGTGAATATCGCGCGGCCGGCTTTTGCTTCATTTCGCCGGCGCTCGACTTGGTCTGGCTGGTACTCGCCGTGCGCACTGCGTTGCAGGAGGTACGAGCATGAGAAAACGGACGATGATCGCGTGGGAGCGTTCGGCGCTCCTCCTAGTCTCTGCGCTCGCCCTGGCCGGCGCCGGGCTGGTTGCGCATCAGGCGGCGTTCGCACAGTCACAAGCACAGCCGAAAGCACGGCCGAATCAGCAAGCGAAGCCGGCGACGTCGGTGCAAGCTGACAGCGACGCCGAGACCGAGGCGGCGGTGGCTGACTACAACGCCGGCAATTTTGCCATCGCCCTCAAGGAGTTCCGCGACGCGGCTGAGCGCGGCATCCGGCTCGCACAATTCAATTACGCGATGATGCTGCTCAACGGCGAGGGCGTGCGGGCCGACGTCGACGAAGGGCGCAAATGGTTGCGCAAGGCGGCCGACGCAAACATGTCGCATGCGCAATACGTCTACGGCAGGATGTTCGACGACGGCGATTTCGTTTCGCGAAACCCGACCGAGGCACACCGGTGGTTTTTGAAGGCGGCGCAACAGGGCCACGTGCAGGCCGAGCTCGCGCTGGCAAACCAGTTTCTCGACGGACGCGGTACGCCGCGCGACAACCGGCAGGCGTTCCACTGGTACAAGTTGGCGGCTGAAGCCGGCGATATGGTGGCTCAATACGTCACAGGCTCGTTCTATGAACGGGGCGGCGACGGCGTGACTCGCAATCCGAACGTCGCCCGCGCCTACTATGCCGCCGCCGCGGCGCAAGGCGATCCGGCTGCGCGACTGAAGTTTCAGCAACTGAGCAGCGAGCTACAGCGCGGGGCGCAGGGACAGCCGAAGTCCAAGTAGTAAGTACCCCCCGCGATCCACATCAAGGCGGGCAGCGGCGGGGCTAAGAACGAACGCCGCGGCGCCATATGGCTTGCCGGATGCAACGCGCGCGGGCGTTGAGTCAGCCGTCAACTTTTCATGAGTCGTTTGTGCCGGCCGACGCTCATGATGAGCCCCACGGCCACGCCGAGTGTAGTGAGCGCGGTGCCGCCGTAGCTCATGAAGGGCAGCGGCACGCCGACGACGGGCAGAACTCCGCTCACCATACCGACATTGACGAACGCATAGGTGAAGAACGCCATCGTCAGTGAGCCGGCCAGCAGTCGAGCGAACAGCGTCGCCCCGTTGGCGGCGATGTAGAGCCCACGGGCGATCAGCGCGGCATAGAGCACGAGCAGCACGAGCTCGCCGACGAGGCCGAACTCCTCCGCAAACACCGCGAAGATGAAGTCGGTGTGTTTTTCGGGGATGAAGTCGAGATGGGCTTGCGTGCCCTTCAGCCAACCTTTGCCGAGCGGGCCGCCCGAGCCAATCGCGATGACGGCCTGAATGGTGTGGAATCCCTTGCCGAGCGGATCGGAGCTCGGGTCGAGCAGCGTGCAGATGCGGTGCTTCTGGTAATCATGCATGAGCGGCCATTGCACCTGCGGCTGGCAGATTTTGTCCTGGAAGATGGCGATGGAGCCGGCCGCGATGACGACGGCGACGAGCACTGGCGCGATCAGCTTGAACGAAAGGCCGGCGAAGTAGATGACGAAGAGGCCCGATGCGAATACGAGCATTGCCGTGCCGAGATCAGGCTGCTTGGCGATCAGCCCCACGGGCACCAGCAGCAGTGCGAAGCCGACGATAAAGTCGTACCAGCGCAGACCGGCCTCGCGCTTCTGGTAATACCAGGCGAGCATCAGCGGCGTTGCGATCTTGAGGATTTCGGACGGCTGAATAACGACGCCGACGTTGATCCACCGCTTGGCCCCTTTCTTCGTAATTCCGAACAGCGCCACCCCGATGAGCAGCGCGATTCCGAATCCGTAGAGCGGAACGGCGATGCGCATGAGCGTGGTGGGAGGCACGTTCGCGAGCGCCCACATCAGGATGAAGGTCAGCACGATGTTGCGCATCTGGTCTTGCACACGGCCGGGCACATCAAGACTCGCGCTGTAGAGCGTGACGAGCCCGACGCAAAGCAGCAGGAAAACCGTCAGCGCGAGCGGACGGTCGAAGCCCGCGAACATCTTCTTGATTCGTTCGAGCCAGACGCGCTTGTCGGAGTTCATTGTCCTTTCCGTTGATCGTCAGTGCCGGGCGATACCGGCGCGTTGGGCGTAGCACCCGATGCCCCCGATGACTGACTGTCGCGGTTCTCGCGCGCGTCGGGGCGCTCGGAGTGTATCGAACGGGCAACGCCATTATTGGTGACGGCAGAACCCTCAGCCGCTGCCGAAGCGGAGGCAGCCGATGAGGCGGCCGATGAGGTGGCCGATGCCGCAAATGCCGATATCAGCCCCGATGCCGGAACGGCTGCTGCGCCCCGCGACGAGGCTGCCGGCGCCGACGCCGGCAGCACTGGCAGGGGCAGCGCCTTGAAGCCCGGCGCGACCGCAACAGGCAGCAGCGTGTCGCTTTGCTGGGGTTCCGACGTGCCGATGACGGGACCCGGCGTGTCCTGAGCCGCCGACGCGGAAGATGCCGCCGCCGCCGCCACCTCGGCTGCCAGCACCCCCGGCTTGTTGCGATCGAGCAAGTAATAGTCGAGTACGCGGCGCACGATCGGCCCGGCGACGCTTGCGCCCCAGCCGCCGTTTTCGACGATGACGGCGACAGCGATCTGCGGATGGTCGGCCGGCGCGAACGCGGTGAAAAGCGAGTGATCGCGCAAATGTTCGGCGAGCGCGCCGCCGTGATACTTCTGGCCTTGCAGCGAGAACACCTGCGCCGTGCCGGTCTTGCCGGCCACCTCATAGGGAACGCCCCGGAAGACCTGATAAGCGGTGCCTGAGGGATTACTCGTCACCTGCACCATGGCGTTTTTGACGAAATCGATCTCGCCTTGCGTCACGAGCGGGATGCGTCCGCTTTGGTGCGGCACGGTGAGCCGCGTCTGATGCGTGATCGGGTTTTCGATTTCTTTGACGAGGTGCGGCTTCATGACGACGCCGTCATTGGCGAGCGTGGCCGTGGCGTGCGCGAGCTGCAGCATCGTAAAGGAGTTGTAGCCCTGACCGATGCCGAGGCTGATCGTTTCGCCCTCATACCAGCGTTGCTGCTCGGGCTTGCGATAAGTCTTCTTTTTCCAGTCGGTCGAAGGCAGGATGCCACGCGCCTCCCCGGCGATATCGATGCCGGTGATTTGTCCG
This sequence comes from Paraburkholderia sp., assembly GCA_034668065.1. GTDB lineage: Bacteria > Pseudomonadota > Gammaproteobacteria > Burkholderiales > Burkholderiaceae > Trinickia. Next base: position 3,556 of record JAXDQB010000163.1, on the reverse strand, counting down.
AACCCCCACGGCGCCATGAAGTTAGCTAAAGCATTCACGCCGAGGTCGTGCGCGAGCATGTAAAAGTAGGTGTCGTTAGACACCATGATTGCGCGGTTCATGTCGATCCACCCCTGACCTTGCGGGACATCGTTGCGGAACGTGTGGCCGCCGAAGGTGTAGAAGCCGGGATCGTGAAAGCCGAAGTCGGGGGTGCGCTTGTTCAGCGCAAGCCCTGCAAGCGCCATGAACGGCTTGTACGTCGAGCCGGGTGGATAGGCGCTGTGCAGGGGGCGGTTCAGCAGGGGGTGATCGGGCGAGTTGTTGAGCGCGTCCCAGGTCGGCTGGTCGATGCCGTCGATAAACGCGTTCGGGTCGAAGCTCGGAGCGGAAACGAATGCGAGCACGTCGCCCGTCGACGGCTCGATTGCAACCAGTGCGCCTCGGTGTCCCGCGAACGCCTGCTCGGCCACTTCCTGCAAACCGATGTCGAGGGAAAGCACGAGGTTGTTGCCCGGTGTCGCCTGCGTGCGCGAGAGCGTGCGCACGGGCCGCCCGCCTGCAGTGACCTCCACTTCCTCGAAGCCGGTTCGGCCATGCAGCTCTGTTTCATAGCTCTGCTCGACGCCGATCTTGCCGATGTAGTCGGTGCCCTTGTAGTTGTTCGCGTCGAGCCGTGGATCGTAATGATCGGGATCGCTGTCGTTTTGCTCGCTGGCCGCATCAATGCGCTCCTGGTCCAGCTGGGAAATGCGTCCGATGTAGCCGATCACGTGGGCGGCGGTCGGGCCGAGCGGGTATTGGCGGAAGAGCCGCGCACGGACGTCGACCCCGGGAAAACGAAAGCGCTGCGCCGTGAAGCGCGCAACTTCGTCATCGGTGAGCCGCGTGCGGATCGGCAGGCTTTCGAAGTTCTTCGAGTCTTGGAGCAGCTTCTTGAAGCGGCGCCTGTCGAGGGCGTCGATGTTGACGACGCTCGATAGATTGTCGATGACGTGCTCGAGCGAGTCATCGAGCTTCGACGGGGTGATCTCCAGCGTGTATGCAGAATAGTTGCGAGCGAGGACGACGCCGTTGCGGTCCGTGATGACGCCGCGGTTCGGCACAATGGGCGCGATCGAAATGCGGTTTTCGTCGGCCTGCAGCGAGTACTTGCTGTAATGCCAGACCTGCAGAAACAGAAAGCGCAGCACAAGCAGGCCGAAACAGGCGAGCACGAAGAGCGCAGCGGCCGCTACGCGCACACGAAATTGCGATAGCTGCTGCTTATTGTTCTTGAATTCGGTCATGCTTTCGCGCATGGCGCATTCAGATTGGGCGCGTGTCGTCGGGATCCGCCGGGCGCCGCTGCGGCATCAGAAGCAGCGTGCACACGAGCGGCCACAGCGCGGCTTCGACAATACCGTGCACAAGGTGGCCCCAGCCCGGAAACGCGGCGCCGGTCAGCAGGCGGGTGACGAACGGGACGAGCTGTGCGGTCACGAGCAGTGGCGCGACAGCGAAGACTTGCAGGCCGCGCGGCATCCAGAGGACGCGCCGGTGAATCGTAATGGCGCCGTATGAGAGCAGCGTGTAAGCGAGCGCATGCTCGCCGAGCAGACTCGCATCATGGACGTCCATCAGCAGCCCTAGAAAGAACGCGATGCCCATGCCGACCCTGCGCGGTTGATGGACGTTCCAAAAAAGCAGCACGAGCGCGACGAAATCGGGCACGCCTTCGAGCCGTCCCCACGGCATCAGATTCAGCAGAAACGCTACCGCGAGGCTGAATACGATGAAGTACGGATTTACCGGCTGCAGAATGTATTGCGGGCGGTTCATCGCGTCGTTCCCGACGAGGCGCTCGGTGCGGCCCCCACTGGCGATTTCGTGTTGCCGGCGAGCTTCTCGTTTGGCTTGCCGGCCGGCTTTTCCGTCTGCTTCGCGCGCTGCTCGCCGGCTGCGCTGTCGGTGGCCTTATTCGTTGCCTTATTCGCTGCCTTATCCGTTGCCTTATTGTTTGTCTTCTTCGGGGCGTTGTCGGCCTCTTTGTCTGCGGCGGGTGGCGTGGCCTTACCGGCTGCCTTTGCCGTTTTCTTGCCCTTCGCGTCTTTCTGGCCGGTGGGATCTGGCTGCGGCTCGGGGCGCGGCGGCATGCCGCTCCGGTAGCGCAGCACGAGCACGTTGCGCGCGCCTCGCACGGCCGCGATCGGCAAGCAGACGACGCGAGCGAACGCCGTATCGGCGAGTTTGTCCACGTGCACGACTTTCGCCACAGGTAGCCCCGGCGGATAGACGCCGTCGAGCCCGCTCGTCACGAGCTCGTCGCCTGTCAGGATATCGGCGCTAGTCGGCACGAAACGCAACTCGAGCGCATTGCCCGCCGGCGTTCCGTAGACGACGCCGCGCAGCCCCGTGCGAACGATCTGCACGGGTACGGCCTGATCCTTGTCTGTGAGCAATGTGACCTCGGATTGCATCGGATAGACGGCCGTGACCTGTCCGATCATGCCGTCCTCGCTGACTACGGGCGAACCACTCAGGATGCCCTGCTGCGAACCCCGCCCGATGACGACCTTTTGTGTAAACGGATCACGCATGTCGTACTGGACTTCCGCCGGCGTTGCCTGCGCGCCAACTTGCGGCGCGAGAGCGAGTAGTGCGCGCAGATGCGCATTCTCGGCAGCGAGCGAGGCCCGTTGGTTCGCCTCGACCGAAAGCTGGAGGTTCTTCGCGGCGAGCTTTTGGTTGTCGCTGCGCAGCGTGGCCGAGGAAGCGGCCAGATTCGCTGCGCCGACGATCAAGTCGCGCGGAACGAGCGCGGCGCGCTGCAATGGGTAGAGTCCTATATCGAGCACTGTCCGCACGATCTCGAGCGTCTTGAAACGCGCATCGGAGACGAGCAACGCGAGGGCGAGCGCGACGAAGAAAATGAGCCGAGCAAGCGCCGACGGGCCTTGTTTGAACAGGGGCGGCGGACTGTATTCCATGGTCGACGCCGAAGGCGCGATTGTAGGCAGGCGGCGACGCATCGGTCAGCGCATTGGTTGCGCCGGGGATATCGCTCGCGCGGCGCCTGCGAACACCATCACTCGTATGAAAAGATGCTGCCGAGCTTGTCCATCCGCTCGAGCGCCATGCCTGAGCCACGCACGACACAGGTGAGCGGGTCTTCGGCGACGAGCACGGGCAGGCCCGTCTCTTCTGCCAGCAGGCGGTCGAGATCGCGCAGTAGCGCGCCGCCGCCCGTGAGCATCATGCCGCGCTCGGCGATATCGGCGCCGAGTTCGGGGGGCGTCTGCTCGAGGGCAATCTTGACCGACGAGACAATCTGGTTGAGCGGATCGGTCAGCGCTTCGAGAATCTCGTTGCTCGAGATCGTGAAGCTGCGCGGAATGCCTTCCGACAGATTTCGCCCCTTGACTTCCATTTCCTTGACTTCGGAACCGGGGAACGCGGAGCCGATTTCCTTTTTGATCGCTTCAGCGGTCTGCTCGCCGATCAGCATGCCGTAGTTGCGGCGGATGTAGTTGACGATCGCCTCGTCGAATTTGTCGCCACCGACGCGCACCGAACCCTTGTAGACGATGCCACCGAG
>JAXDQB010000162.1:0-3280 GCA_034668065.1 Paraburkholderia sp. | reverse complement strand
GGGCCTCCTCGAAGGCAACGATTTCCCGACGCTCGCGCAGCAGCGCAGCGCGGTCGGTGCGCCGACCGCGAGCGCGCTCGCGAGCACCGCGCGCTTCCTGAAGGAACAGGGCAAGATCGACGATGTGCTCCCCGACTACGCGCCTTATGTAAACGCGAGCTATTTGCCCGCGGGCCACTGACCGGCCGCCGGAGATCTGCACCGATGGCATCGCTTACGCTCGATCGCGTCACCACGCACTACCCCGGCGCCGCGCAGCCCGTGCTGCACGACATTTCGCTCAGCCTGTCCGACGATCAGCTGCTCGTGGTCCTCGGGCCGTCGGGCAGCGGCAAGACGACGCTGCTCAACCTCATCGCGGGCTTCACCGAGCCCGCGAGCGGATCGATCACGCTCGACGGCCGGCCGGTCACGGGCCCTGGCGCCGAGCGCGGCGTCGTGTTCCAGCACGACGTGCTGCTGCCGTGGCAGGACGTGCTCAGCAACGTCGGCTTCGGCCTGCAGCTCGCGGACGTGCCGCGGCAGGAACGGGAACGGCGCGCGAGCGAGTGGCTCGCGCGCGTCGGGCTCGCGGGCCTCGAGCGTCGGCCCGTCTGGGCGCTGTCGGGCGGGCAGAAGCAGCGCGTCGGCCTCGCGCGCGCGCTCGCCGCCGAGCCAAGCCTGCTGCTGCTCGACGAGCCGTTCGGCGCGCTCGACGCGTTTACCCGCGAGCAGATGCAGGAGCTTCTCCTCACGCTTTGGCAGAGAACCCGCAAGCCGGCGCTCCTCATCACGCACGACATCGAGGAGGCCGTGTTCCTCGCGACCGACCTGATCCTGCTCGCTGCCCATCCGGGCTGGATCGTCGAGCGGCGCTCGCTGGATTTCGCGCGGCGCTACGCGGCGGGCGAAAGTGCGCGCTCGATCAAGTCCGATCCGTCGTTCATCGCGACGCGCGAGCACATCCTCGAGCGCGTCTTCGCCGAACGCCTGAGCGGGAGTCCAGCATGAGCCGCGTCTCGATCGACACTCCGCGCGCGTTCGCCGACACCGAAGCCGAAGCCCCGCGGCAAGGCAAAGCATCCGAACGTTCGTGCCGCTTGCGCGAAACGGCCGTCTCGTCGTCGACGATCAGCATTGCGACCGTCGCCGCCCTCCTGCTCTTCTGGTGGCTGTCGACCGGCCGCGGCTGGATCCCGCCACTCTTCCTGCCGTCTCCGGGCGACGTGCTGAAGAAGTTCTGGGTCGTGAGCACGCGCGGCTACATGGACGCGACGCTCTGGCAGCACCTGTGGGCGAGCCTGCAGCGGATCCTCGTCGCGCTCGCGGCGGCGACCGCGACCGCAATCCCGTGCGGCGTGCTCATCGGCCGCAGCCGGATCGCGCGCGGTGTGCTCGATCCGCTGATCGAGTTTTACCGGCCCATTCCGCCGCTCGCCTACCTGCCGTTGATTGTGATCTGGTTCGGCATCGGCGAGTTCGCGAAGGTGCTCCTCATCTATCTCGCGATCTTCGCGCCGATCGCGATCTCGACGGCGAACGGCGTGCGCAACGTTGACACCGCGAAGGTGCGCGCGGCCCAGGCGCTCGGCGCGACCGGCCGGCAGCTGATCCGCCACATCGTGCTGCCCCACGCGCTGCCCGACATCCTGTCCGGGATACGGATCGGCCTTGGCGTCGGCTGGTCGACGCTCGTGGCGGCCGAGCTCGTCGCCGCGACGCGCGGCCTCGGCTTCATGGTGCAGTCCGCGTCGCAATACCTCGCGACCGATATCGTGCTCGTCGGCATCCTGATGATCGCGGGCATCGCGATCGCGCTCGAGCTGGGACTGCGCGCGCTTCAGCGGCGCTTCGTGCCTTGGAGCGGGAAAGGCGCCTGAACCGGGGCGCGCAGCGCCCGCTGGTTTTGTCGCAGTAAGGCTCGGCGATGGAACGAAAGTTGCGGAGTACATCGCGGCCGTGATCTCTTGACGCGTGCGGTGGAAATCATCCAAGGGTCCGCGCTCGACAAGTCCATCCGATGCGGCACAGTTTCCGCCCTGTCAATGTCGCCGAGCTGAGACGGTCTCATTAATTCCGTTTTTCCAGTCTCCCTAAAGTGCGCCCGGTCTCAAGAATTTCGTATTCGCACAGCACATGCACGCAACCGGAACTCGTGAGACTGCCAGTTCTGCAAGACCAATGGTTAACTCATCTATTCCGGGCGTCAGACGCCGGCTTTGGCTCGAATGACGAGAATGCCCGGATGCGCGCTGCACATCAGTGAGACTGGCAAGGTATCCAACCGTCTCAATACCGCCCATGGAGAGTCAGTCGCCGAATTACTCCGAGTGACTGCTCGTCTGCTAAAAAGGAGCTGGTCGTGTCGGTTCAACGTGGGGTATTTCGATAGCCGTCGGCACAGTGATTACAAAAACCATGATCTGGAGCACCATGTCGCGACGCGCGTTAAGGCGTCTCTGAGGGCCAACGCCAGTCAATTTCAACTAGCGACGTCAATTGCTGACCACCGGTTTTCGGTGATATCATTTTTCTGATTCGGGCGCGCGCCAGCCTTGGACGCGCCATCTTCGGCTCTTCCCAATATCTGGCGAAGAGCCTTTTGTGTGCAAACTGGTGTAACAAGCTTACCGATTTAACCTCCCCTGGGCGTTATCGTGCAGCCAATCATTTCCTCGGGAAAAGGTATGCCGCCGTTACATTGAGATTTGCACTGCGGCGTGCCACCCTCAACAGCCGGAGTCTTTCTTTGTTCGAACCATCGAAATTGCTTTTCTTGTCGGGTGCTTCGGGCAATATCGAGTTTTGGCAACCATTGGCGCAACTGACCTGCCCCCCGGGATTAGTACGGTGACGATGTAGAGTCCGTTTCAAAGGGGAGCGGCAATGAAAAAGCGATTCAACGAAGAACAGATTATTGGCATCCTGAAGGAGGCCGAGGCGGGTTTGAAGCTAGCTGTACTGTGCCGCAAGCACGGTATCTCGGAGGCTACCTACTACAACTGGAAGGCGAAATTCGGCGGGATGACGGTTTCTGATGCGCAGCGCCTGAAGAAACTGGAACTGGAGAACAGCAAACTAAAGCGCTTGCTGGCCGACTCGATGCTGGACAATGCTGCGCTGAAGGACCTGCTTGCCCGAAAGTAGCAAGCCCGCAAGCCAAGCGCGAAGCGGGGTCCAGATATTGTGATGACCGAACGCGATGGGTGTAACCCGGGCTTGCGGGCTGGTGGGATTTTCGCGCTCATTGTGCCGTTAGGAATCGCGCCGGACCGACGAGGTGGAACTCTCGAGCAGGATG
>JAXDQB010000161.1:0-7614 GCA_034668065.1 Paraburkholderia sp. | reverse complement strand
GTTGGCGCCGGCGCTTCTTGCTTGCCCGTGTTCGCGCCGATGCCGATGACTGGCGCGACGCTTGGATCGAGCAGGCTCTGCGACGCGTCAAACAATTCATGGCAGTGTCCGCAGCGCACGAGTCCGCGCGAGCGTACGAGCTCAGCGCCCTGTAAGCGGAAGACCGTTTCGCAGTGGGGACAGCGGGTGGCAAGAACCATAATGGAAGGAGAGCCGGCCGCAACGGCCGGTGCGTGGATCGTTACGCGTTATTTTAAAGTCTTTCGCCGGCAGCTTCCCGGCTTGCTTCGATTCATGGTTCGCCACGACTTGCGCGCCGAAGTCACATCCGAAGTCACATCATATCGCGTCGCGTCGCGTCATCCCGCTTGCTCCTTGCCTGCTGCGCGCTTCGTTCCGGTCAAGCAGACCCAGCCGTCGAGCTCGCGCCAGACATCGATCTCGATCCAGGGCGCGTATGCGGCCGCGACCTCGTCGGCCTGTCGCGCAAGCACGCCCGACAGCGTGAGTCGTCCCCCCGGCTTGACTTTCGAGGCGAGCATCGACGCCATCAACTTGAGCGGATTCGACAGAATATTGGCGACGACGACGTCGAACTCGCTGCTCGGACAGGCCTCGGGCAACCCGTAGGTGACCTCGGCGCGATTGCGCACGCTGTTTTGGCGTGCCGATTCGACGGCCTGGGGATCGATGTCGATGCCGAACACCGGGGCGGCACCGCACTTCTTGGCCAGGATCGCGAGAATGCCCGAGCCGCAGCCATAATCGAGCACCGATTGGCCCGGTTTCAGCACGTGCTCGAGCCACTCCATGCAAAGGCGTGTCGTTGGGTGGCTGCCGGTGCCGAAGGCCAGACCTGGATCGAGTTCGAGCACAAGAGCGTCGGGATCGGGCGCATCGTGCCACGACGGCACGACCCAGATGCGCTTGCCGATCGGGATGGGCTCGAATTGCGATTGGGTGAGGCGCACCCAGTCCTCATCAGCCACTTCGCGCACCCGGAACGACGGCACCGCCGCCAAACCGAGCGCATTCGCGGCTGCGGCGGCGAGCACCGCAGGATCGAGATCGGCTGCGAGAAGGGCAATGACGCGAGAGTGTTGCCAAGCCGTGCGCTCCGGCGTGAGGCCGGGTTCGCCGAACAGCGGCTGCTCGTCGGGCGTATCGGCGTCGGCATCTTCGACCGAAACGGACAGGGCGCCGAGATCGAGCAGCGCGTCCGAAAGCGCTTCGGCATGCGTCCGGTCGAGTTCGACGATCAGTTCCCGATAGTTCATCGCGTCACGCTTCTATCGGTGCAGCTTGCTGCTTTTGCGCGAGCCGGTTTTCGAGGTAATGGATGCTCGTGCCACCCTCGACGAATCCGCCGTCGAGCATCAACTCGCGATGCAGCGGAATGTTCGTCTGAATGCCTTCGACGACCATTTCCGACAGCGCGATGCGCATGCGGCGGATGGCTTGTTCGCGCGTCGCACCATAGGCGATCAGCTTGCCGATCATCGAATCGTAGTTCGGCGGAACGAAGTAGCCATTGTACGCATGCGAATCGACGCGAATCCCGGGTCCGCCCGGCACGTGCCACGATGTGATGCGCCCAGGCGATGGCGTGAACTTGAACGGGTCCTCGGCGTTGATCCGGCACTCGATCGCATGGCCGCGGGAGACGATGTCTCGTTGACGGAACCCCAGCTTTTCACCGGCGGCGATGCGGATCTGCTCCTGGACGATGTCCACGCCCGTGATGAGTTCTGTCACCGGGTGCTCGACCTGCACGCGCGTGTTCATTTCGATGAAATAGAACTCGTTGTTTTCGTAGAGGAACTCGAACGTGCCCGCACCGAGGTAGCCCATTTTTTTGCAGGCGTCGGCGCAGCGGTCGCCGATTCGATCGATGAGGCGGCGCGGGATGTTCGGCGCCGGCGCCTCTTCGATGATCTTCTGGTGGCGTCGTTGCATCGAGCAGTCTCGCTCGCCGAGCCATACGGCATTCCTGAACGAGTCGGCGAGCACCTGGATTTCCACATGGCGCGGGTTCTCGAGGAACTTCTCCATGTAAACTTGAGGATTGCCGAAAGCGCGGCCCGCCTCTTCGCGCGTGGTATTGACGGCGTTGACGAGCGCGGCCTCAGTGTGGACGACGCGCATACCGCGCCCGCCGCCGCCGCCTGCTGCCTTGATGATGACGGGGTAGCCGACCGCGCGCGCGATCTTGACGATTTCCTTCGGGTCGTCGGGCAGCGCGCCTTCCGAGCCCGGCACGCAGGGCACGCCGGTCTTCATCATCGTCTGCTTGGCGGTGACCTTGTCGCCCATCATGCGGATCGTCTCGGGGCGCGGGCCGATGAATGTGAAGCCCGACTGCTCGACGCGCTCGGCGAAATCGGCGTTCTCCGAGAGGAAGCCGTACCCAGGGTGGATCGCTTCGGCGTCGGTGACCTCGGCCGCGCTGATCAGTGCCGGCATGTTCAGATAGCTCTGCGGCGAGGGTGCAGGGCCGATGCAGACGGCCTCGTCGGCGAGCTTGACGTATTTCGCTTCCTTGTCGGCTTCCGAATAGGCGACGACCGTCTTGATGCCCAATTCGCGGCACGCGCGCTGAATGCGCAATGCGATTTCGCCGCGATTGGCAATGAGGATTTTTTCAAACATGGCGATGGTTCGACTCTTCAATGGGCGCCGTACGCGGCCGTTTTCGAGGTGGCGGGACGAAAGGCGTTGTCGGCGCACGGCGTTCTGCTTCGATGCCGTGCGCGGCAGGCATCAGGCTCGCACGTGGGTCAGCCGATCACGAACAGCGGCTGGCCGTATTCGACGGCTTGCCCGTTCTCGACGAGGATTTCCTTGACGACGCCAGTCTTGTCGCACTCTATCTCGTTGAGGAGTTTCATCGCTTCGATGATGCAAATGGTCTGACCTTCCTTGACGCTGTCGCCGACCTGCGCGAACGGATCTGCGCCCGGCGACGGTGCGCGATAGAACGTGCCCACCATCGGCGACTTGACGATATGTCCTTGATGGTCGGGCGCGGCGGCCGGCACTGCGGTGGCCGCCGCTTCGACGGGCTGGGCGCCGCCGGCCGCGGGTGCTGTCGCGGGAAGTTGCGGTGCGTAGGACGTCGACGGCTGTACGTAAACCGGAGGCGCATTCTTGACGATGCGGACTTTGCCCTCGCCTTCGGTGACTTCCAGTTCGGAAATGCCCGATTCGGAGACGAGATCGATCAAAGTTTTCAGCTTACGTAGATCCATAGGGAATCCCCTTCTTAATGCGTGAGGCGGCGGCTGCGCAGCGGCCGCCGAATTGGTGTTCTTGAATCAGCTGCGCGGCTCCGAAGCGAGCCGGTCGAGCGCGAATTCGAGTGCGTAGAGATAGCCCTTCCATCCGAAGCCGCAAACGACACCTTCGGCCACGTCGGAAAAGTAGGAATGGTGTCTGAACGGCTCGCGTCGATGCACGTTCGACAGGTGAATCTCGACGAACGGAATGTCGACGCCTTTCAACGCATCGCGGATCGCGACGCTCGTATGCGTATATGCTGCGGGGTTGATCAGGATGAAGTCGACGTTTTCCGTGCCGGCGGCATGAATGCGATCGACAAGCTGGCCTTCGTGATTGCTTTGAAATGCGGCCAGTTCGACACCGGCCTGCCCCGCACGCTCGGCGAGCGCCTCGTCAATTTGCCGAAGCGTCACGTTCCCATACACCCCTGGCTCGCGTGTGCCGAGCAGGTTCAGATTGGGGCCGTGCAGTACGAGCAGTCTTGTCATGGTGCTTGTCTTTCAGTCGCTTCTGTTTCCGCGGAAATGGGCGCACTTTAGCGCCCTTTAAAGAAACTTGTCCAGCAGCGCATCAAAAATAGGGTGCGCGCGCCGGACGGTGACGGCGCCGTGCGCGTTGCATTTATGTGAACTTCTAGTAATTTGCCGCCAATTTGTTCCTATGTTTCCCTAACTTGGGCCTAATCGGAAGAATTGGCGTGAATGGTGTCAAGCGTGTGCCGTAGCTCATCTGCGTTGAGTTCACCTAGTTTTGTCGACTGTACGGCGCCGTTCGCGTCAATTACGAGAGTAAACGGCAAGCCACCCGCCGCGTTGCCCAACCTCCGCGCGAGGTCCGCGCCGCCGAAGCCGCCCACGAAAATCGGATAGCCGACGGGCACTTTTCGCAAGAATGCCTGCACGTTTTGCTCGGAGTCGACGCCGATGCCGACGAACTGCACGCCCTTGCTGGCGTACTGCCGGGAGAGGTCGGTGAGCATCGGCATTTCGCGCACGCAGGGGCCGCACCACGATGCCCAAAAATTGACGACCAGCGCATGGCCCTTGTAGGAGGCGAGCCACCGCCGTTTGCCTGCGACGTCGGTCAGCGGCGCTTGCCAAAGCTCGGCCAGCGCGTCGGGGGGGGCGGATGCGGGGGCGGGGGCGGCGGATGCGGGGCCGGGGGCGGTCGTCGCCTGAGCGGTCGCGCCGCTCTTCAGGGCCGCGGCGCGCACCCAATATAGCGTGCTGGCGCCTACGGCCAAGAACGCAACCAGGGCAACGGCCGTGCCGACGAGGGAAGACGTCTTCATCGCTCCGGTTCAGTCGGATGTCGGAACGGCCGGCGCGTCTTCGGCATCGCCTTGCGCGAGCAGCGCCTCGACCGCCGCCGTATTGGCGCGCTGTGTTCGACCGCGCGCATCGGCGCGCACGGCGCCGCGCAGGTCGTCAACGTCGTAAAGGGCGATATGCATGCCGATCGGCTCCTCATCGGGCGCGCAACGGGACAGAAAACTCAGCGTTTCGATTGCGCCGCGACCGCCGAAATGACGGGTCTCCGATACGTCGTATTGCACGTTGGCGTTGAGCAGGTAGATCGCAACCTCCTTCGGGTTATCGCAAAATACCTGCAGATGGATATCCGAGTGCTCGCCGGCCGTGCCGTTGAGCACCGCGCCGGTCAAATACGGATTGAACGGCGCAAGCCGCTTCATCCAGCCGAGCGCGAACTCACGAAGACGCCGCAATAGGACCGGCTGGCTTTCCGCCTGAAAGAGCGCTTGGTACTCGCGAATTTCCTCCTCGATCTGATCGTTGTCGGGCAGCCATTCGCCGGCTACGCGCGCTTGTCCCACCACTTGCCGCGCGGCCTTGCGTTTGGCGCTCGAGTAATCAAGCCCTTCTTCCGCAATAAGCCGCGCAGCGGCGATTGCGATTTCTTCCCGCACGCGGTGCGGGTCGACATGTGATCTGCGAACCATCCGGCAATCATACTAGATCGGCGAAAGCGAGCGCGGCAGCGGCGTGCGACGGAATACGTCGGGTACAATAATCGCCTTTTCCGCAGGCGGCCCGGGCGAGGGCGGCGGCACTTCATATGCATATCCATATCCTCGGCATCTGCGGCACGTTCATGGGCGGTCTCGCGGTGCTCGCGCGCGCGGCCGGGCATACGGTGACGGGTTGCGACGCCGGCGTCTATCCGCCGATGAGCACCCAGCTCGAATCTCAGGGCATTTTGCTCATCGAAGGGTACGGGGCAGAGCAGCTCGACGCGCTCGAGCCGGACCTGTTCGTGATCGGCAACGTCGTATCGCGTGGCAATCCGCTGATGGAAGCGATCCTCGACCGCGGCCTGCCCTACGTCTCGGGGCCACAGTGGCTCGGTGAGCACGTGCTGGCTGGCAAGTGGGTGCTCGCCGTGGCCGGCACGCACGGCAAGACCACGACGAGCTCGATGCTCGCCTGGCTGCTCGAGGACGCGGGGCTCAACCCGGGTTTTTTGATCGGCGGCGTGCCTCTCAATTTCGGCATTTCGGCGCGCCTCACCGATTCGAGCTTCTTCGTCATCGAAGCCGACGAATACGACACGGCGTTCTTCGACAAGCGCTCGAAGTTCGTCCATTACCGGCCGCGCACGGCAATCCTCAATAACCTCGAGTATGACCACGCCGATATCTTCCCCGATCTCCCGGCTATCGAGACCCAATTTCACCATCTCGTGCGCACCGTGCCGCGCGTGGGAAGGCTCGTCGTCAACGGGCGCGAGGCGGCGCTCGAACGCGTGCTCGCGCGTGGCGCCTGGAGTGAGGTCGAGCGCTTTGGTGTCGACGGCGGTTGGCTTGCGGCGCCGGTGAGGGACGGCGAGCCTGTGGACGAGCATTTTGCGGTTTATTGGCAGGGGCAGTGCATTGGCGCCGTCGACTGGCAAGTACAGGGCGAGCACAACCGCCTGAACGCGCTCGCGGCAATTGCCGCCGCGCGCCACGTCGGCGTGCCGGCGGCACAGGCTGCGCGCTCGCTCGCCTCGTTTCGCAACGTCAAGCGGCGCATGGAAGTGCGCGGCAGCGTTGACGGCGTCACTGTATACGACGATTTCGCGCACCATCCGACGGCCATCGAGATGACAATCGCCGGGCTGCGCACGCGCATCGGCGCGAATGCGCGCATTCTGGCCGTGCTCGAGCCGCGTTCGAACACCATGAAGCTCGGTGTCATGAAGGCGCAACTGCCCGGGAGTCTTTCGGGCGCCGATCTCGTCTTCGGCTACGGCGCGCCGAGCGGGCGCGATGCGCTTGGCTGGAATCTCGGCGAAACGCTCGCGCCCCTCGGAGCGAAGGCGCAGGCGTTCGGCGATATCGAAGCGCTTGTGGATGCCGTGACCACGGCCGTGCGCGCCGGCGATCACGTGCTCGTGATGAGCAATGGCGGATTCGGCGGCGTTCACCACAAGCTGCTTGACGCACTTTCGGCACGAACGGTGCGAGCAGGTGCGGGCGAGCGGGGCATCACGTGATTGTCTATCTGCACGGCTTTCGTTCGTCGCCCAATTCGTTCAAGGCGCGGCTCGCCGCCGCGCGCCTCGCCGAGCTCGGCCGCGCTGACGAATGGTGCTGTCCGGTGCTGCCCGTCTCGCCGTTCGATGCCGTTGCGCTCGCCGAAGCCGCGGTCGAGGCGCGCGCTGAAGCAGCCGGCGCGCGCAACGTAACGCTGATCGGCAGCTCACTCGGAGGCTATTACGCAACCCACCTCGCCGAGAAACATGGCTGGCGCGCGGTGCTGTTGAATCCGGCGGTGCTGCCGCAGCGCGATCTGTCGGCCTACCTCGGTGAGCAACCGCTCTGGCACGGCGGCGGCAGCATCGTAGTGACGCCGCGCCATCTCGATGAGCTGCGCATGCTCGGCGTCGAATCCGTAACGCGGCCCGAGCGCTATTATTTAATCGCCTGCACCGGCGACGAGGTGTTGGACTATCGCGAAATGCTCGCGCACTACCCCGGTGTCGAAACGAAGCTGATCGAGGGCGGGGATCACGCGATCAGCGCTTTCTCCGATCATCTCGACGATGTGCTCGCCTTTTGCGGGGTGATTCCACCTGGGAGCGCCTGAGCGCCACATGGCGCCAAAGCGAAAACGGGTAAGCGGGAAGACGGGAAGATGACTGCGGCGCGCGAAGTCGGCGCCGCCAGATACAGGCGTGCCGTATCGTCCTCGACCGAGGGCTAGGGCGGCATGCGATGACGAAGCGGCGGCGGGCGCGCGGATTGCGCGGTACATGCGTTTGAGCCGCCGGACAGGTCTTTAGCGGGAATATCGAGTGAACGTATTTTTTGAGGAATCGGGCGGCTTGAAGTCT
>JAXDQB010000160.1:0-3095 GCA_034668065.1 Paraburkholderia sp. | reverse complement strand
GCGCGATGCCCTCGTCGATGCGGGCCCGTGGCACCGTGACGAACGACAGCCGCAGCGTGTTGTGCTGCGCTTCATTCGCGAAAAACGGGGCGCCCGGTACGAACGCGACATTATGCGCGAGCGCGGCCTCGAGCAGCTGCATCGTATCGATGCCGGCGGGCAGCGTCACCCAGAGAAACATTCCGCCTTCGGGCTGGTTCCAGGTCACTGCCTGGGGCATGTGGCGGGCGAGCGCGTCGAGCATGGCCTGGCACTGCCCGCTATAGAGTGTGCAAACGGCCGGGATCTGCACGTCGAGAAAGCCGTCTTTGACGACTTCGTACACGATGCGCTGCGTAAGGCTTGGCGTGTGCAGATCCGTCGCCTGCTTGGCCTGCACGAGCTTGAATTGCAATTCCTCGGGGGCGACGATGTAGCCCACCCTCAGGCCCGGCGCGAGCACCTTCGAGAAGGTGCCGAAGTGGACGATATGCTCGGGCGCCATCGAAAGCAGTGTCGGCAGGGGCGTGCCGGCATAGTCGAGCGCGCCGTATGGGTCGTCTTCGACGATCGGAAACGCGCTTTTGCGTGCGATTTCGGCGAGCGCCGTGCGCCGTTCGAGAGACAGCCGGCGGCCAGTCGGATTCTGGAAGTTCGGCTGGGCGTAGAGCAGCCGTGCGCCTTGGGTCAAGGCCGGCGTGAGCGCCTCGGGGATGAGGCCGTGCTCGTCGGTCGGCACTTGAATGTATTGCGGCTCATAGAGCGAGAACGCTTGCAGGGCGCCGAGGTAGGTCGGCGTTTCGACAAGCACCGGGCTTGCCGGATCGATCAGCACCTTGCCGATCAGATCGAGCGCCTGCTGCGAGCCCGTGGTAATTAACACTTGCGACGGGCGAATCGTTGCGTTGCCCGCCGAGCAGCGCGCGGCGATCCACTCGCGCAACGGCGCATAGCCTTCGCTCGCGCTGTACTGAAGCGCCGCGGCCGGTGCGTCGCGCAGCACGCGGTCCGTCGCCTCGCGGATCCGCTCGGCCGGGAACGTGGACGGCGCGGGCAGCCCGCCGGCGAACGAAATGACCTCGGGCCGTTCGGTGACTTTCAGGATCTCGCGGATGGCTGAACTTGTCAGCTTGAGCGCACGCTCGGAAAGCTGCCAGTCTTGACGCCGCAAGTCGCTTTGATCCATGAATGTCTCCTTATCGCTCTTGAGTTGAGTTAGGTCGTGATGAATCCGGGCCATCGTACCGTCGAAGATATCGCTGACAAAACAGATAAAACCGAAAAAATGCCGACAAAACCGGAAATTGCCATCCACTCTAGTCGGCAGGGCCTGCACAGTAACGGTACAATTGCTGCGATACTTTTCGGTACAGTTCGGGGTGGCCCCAATGTCCGTTCCGCTTGAACTCATTCCCGCGCCGCACGGCGCTTCGTCCCTCACGCTTGTTGAGCAGCTGGTGCGGTGGGCGTGCCGGCGCATTGAGGAGCGTGTGTTCCGTCCCGGCATGCGCATGCCGTCGATCCGCAAGCTCGCGCAGGACAAGCGTATTTCACGGTTTACCGTCGTGGAGGCCTATGAGCGGCTTGTTGCGCAGGGATATCTCGAATCGCGGCGCGGCTCCGGCTTCTACGTGCGTGAGCGAGTCGCCGCGAACGTTGCTGTAGCGCAACGTCGGCAGGACGCGCACGAGACGCGCGCGGAGGCGGCGCGCAACCCGATCGACGTGGCCTGGCTGCTGCGCAATACGCTCCGGACGAGCACCCCGGAAAAGGGGCCGGGGCTCGGCTACCTGCCCTCGCGCTGGCTTGACGGCGAACTCATCGCCGGCGCCTTGCGCGTCCTGGGGCGCCAAAGCCCTGCACAGTGGCTCGGCACGGGCACCGCGCAAGGCTTCCTGCCATTGCGCCAGCAATTGCAAACGCGCCTGGCGGAGATCGAGATCGGCGCCGCACCCGACCAGATCGTCCTCGTTTCCGGCATCACGCAGGCAATCGATCTGATTGCGCGCCTCTACGTGCAGCCCGGTGACGCCGTGATCGTCGGCGATCCCGCCTGGTTCCAGATGTTCGGCCGGTTCGCGTCGCAAGGCGCGCGGCTTGTGGGCATGCCTTACACAGCGTCGGGGCCGGATATCGATGCGCTCGAGGCGCTGGTTGCCACTTGGCGGCCGAAGATGCTCGTCATCAACTCTGTGCTGCACAATCCCACCGGCACGTCCGTCTCGCCGGCACAGGCGTTCCGAATTCTGCGGCTCGCCGAGGCCTATGATTTCATCGTGGTCGAAGACGACGTCTACGGCGATCTGTGCCCGCCGAGTTACGCGGCCACTCGCCTCGCGAGCCTCGATCAGCTCAAGCGCGTCATCTATCTCGGTAGCTTTTCCAAGACGTTGACGGGCAATCTGCGGGTCGGCTTCGCTGCGTGTTCGCCCGACGTGGCGCAGGCGCTTGCCGACCAGAAGCTGCTCGTCGGCATGACAACGCCCGAGCTCAATGAGCGGCTGCTCTACAAGGTGCTGACCGAGGGGCACTATCGGCGCCACGTCGAGCGGCTGCGCGCGCAACTCGACGCCGTTCGCGACAAGTGCGCGCGCATGCTCGAGGCGAGCGGCCTCAGGCTCTTCGCGATGCCGGTGGCCGGCATGTTCCTGTGGGCCGACACGGGCGTCGACGCTGACGCGTTCGCCGCCGCCGGCCAAGAGGCCGGCTTCCTGCTCGCGCCGGGCAGCCTTTTCTCACCGAACCAGTCGCCGACGGCCTGGATGCGCTTTAACGTCGCCAACTGCGGCGATCCGGCGCTGCCGGGCTTTCTGGCCGGCTATCTCGACGGCCGGCATGCGCCGAGGCTCTTGAAATCCACGGCGGACACCCCCACTTGAGCGCGCGATCCGGGCATGCGCATGGCTGCGCGTGCCCGGCCCCCGCCGGCCCGCCGAGGCGATGACGGCCTCGCAGGCAGGGCGGTCAGGGCAGCGACTCTGCGCCGCGTTTCGCGCGCGTTACCGTCATCCACAAAGATAGGGAACCGAGAGCATGGCACAAGAAACTCTGAGCTTTCAGGCAGAAGTGAAGCAGCTTCTGCAACTGATGATTCACGCTCTGTACAGCAACAAGGA
>JAXDQB010000159.1:0-4239 GCA_034668065.1 Paraburkholderia sp. | reverse complement strand
CGAGCAGTCTGTGCTCAAGGCGTTTCCCAACGTGGAGCGGATGCGAACGGGCGAGATTTTGCGCTGGCCCGGCGTGCTCGCGGAAAGCGGAACTTCGGCCGACGCCTTGCGCGATGCGGTGATTGCCTGCGGCAAGCAGGCCGTGGTCGAACTGATCGATGTCCGGGCACGCGAAGGTGCGCAGCTCGCGGCGATGTTGCTCAATAACGTCACCGAGATGCAGGCGATTTTGCAGCGTATCGCGCCGCTCGTGCCGGAACTCATTGCAAAGCATCAGCAGAAAATCGTCGAGCGTCTGCAAGAAGCACTCGGCATCGCCGCGCCGGATACCGCTGCGACGATCGTCTCGCGCGAAGAGATTGCCGAGCGGATCCGGCAGGAAGTGACGATGTACGGCATTCGCATTGACATCGCGGAGGAGCTCTCGCGGCTCGCGGCGCATCTGGGCGAGACGCGTCATGTGATAGAGAAGGGCGGCAAGGTCGGCAAGCGCCTCGACTTCATGATGCAAGAGCTCAATCGCGAGGCGAATACGCTCGGCTCGAAAGCCGCTGCGAAGGAGCTGGCCGATTCCTCCATGACGCTAAAGCTGCTGATTGAACAAATGCGCGAGCAAGTCCAGAACCTGGAGTAACCACACCGATGACCGACGCTACGCCTGAAAGCGGCGCCCCACGCAACCCCTATGCCGGTGCCTACCCCGGCAACCTTTTCATGGTCGTCGCGCCGTCGGGCGCCGGCAAGTCGACGCTCGTGAACGCGCTGCTCGCGAAGGATCCGGCGATCCGTCTATCGATCTCGTACACGACGCGCACGCCGCGCCCGGGAGAGCTCGACGGGCAGCACTACCACTTCACGACCCCCGACGATTTTCTTGCGCGGCTCGCGCGTGGCGAATTCCTCGAAAATGCGGAAGTGCACGGCAACTATTACGCGACGTCCCGCCTGTGGATCGAAGCGCAAATGAAAAGCGGCCACGACGTCCTGCTCGAAATCGACTGGCAGGGTGCGCAGCAGGTGAAAAAGCGGTTTCGCAATGCCGTCGAGATCTTTATCCTGCCGCCGTCGCTCGACGCGCTCGAGATCCGCCTGAAAAAGCGCGGGCAGGACGAACCGAACGTCATTACTCGGCGGCTTCTGGCAGCCGGCAGCGAGATGGCCCACGCCTCAGAGGCCGAGTATGTCATCATCAATGAGCACTTCGAGCGTGCGCTTGGCGAGTTGCAGTGCCTCGTCGATGCAACGAGGTTGCGTTTCGCTTCGCAATACGCACGCCACAGCCAGCTTTTCGTCGAGCTCGGCATTCATATGCCGCATGCCGAATGACGCGGCTTGTAGCGTACTTACTGTAGAATGAACAATATATTGAGAAGGAAATCCCGAACATGGCCCGAATTACCGTCGAAGATTGCCTGAAGCAGATCCCGAATCGTTTTGAGTTGGCGCTCGCCGCAACCTACCGCGCCCGGCAGTTGGCACAAGGCCATACGCCGAAGCTTGAAAGCCGCGATAAACCCACGGTGCTTGCGCTGCGCGAAATCGCGGCTGGGCAGGTCGGTATCGAAATGCTGAAGAAGGTGCCTGTCTGAGGCGTCAAGCGCTGTCGTTTCAAGCGTGTAACCCGTCCAGCAACGTTTAACGGAGGCGAGCATGAGCAACATTCCATCGTCTGCCTCCGCTGCCGCCGACGCGGCGAATCCCGAACAAGAACACGAGTTCGAAGCACCACACGCGGCGCGCAAGTACATCGACGCCGTTCTCGAGCAGTCGTTTCGCCACCTGTTTGGTCCGACTGCCACACCCGAGCAGCCCCGCAAGCACGACGTCGTCTCCATCGCGAAGCTCACCTCGATGCTCGCCGGCTACATGAGCCCGGAGGAGATCAAGGAGGTCAAGGCCGCATTCCATTTCAGCGACGAAGCCCATCTGGGCCAGTACCGTCAAAGCGGTGAGCCGTACATCACTCACCCCGTCGCTGTTGCGGAAACCTGCGCCGGATGGAAGCTCGACGTGCAGTCGGTCATGGCCGCGCTTTTGCACGACGTGATGGAAGACCAGGGCGTGAGGAAGGCCGAGTTGGCCGAGCGTTTTGGTGCGAAGGTGGCCGAGCTGGTTGACGGGTTGTCGAAGCTCGACAAGATGGAGTTTCGCAATCGCGAAGAGGCGCAGGCGGAGAACTTCCGCAAGATGCTGCTGGCGATGGCGCGCGACGTGCGCGTCATTCTTGTGAAGCTGGCGGACCGGCTTCACAACATGCGCACGCTCGGTGCGGTGCCGCCCGAAAAGCGCCGCCGCGTGGCGCGTGAAACGCTCGACATTTACGCGCCGATCGCACACCGGCTCGGCCTGAACAATACCTATCGCGAGCTGCAGGACCTGAGCTTCGCGAACTTCAACCCGCACCGTTATGCGACGCTCGAAAAAGCGGTAAAGGCCGCGCGGGGCAATCGGCGAGAGGTCGTCGGCAAGATTCTCGAGTCGGTTCAGCGAGCGATCGCCGACGCCCATATCGAAGCGGAGGTCAACGGCCGCGAGAAAACCATCTTCAGCATTTACAAGAAGATGCGCGACAAGCAGCTGTCGTTCTCGCAAGTGCTGGACGTCTACGGTTTTCGCGTCGTCGTCGGCTCGCCGCTTGAAAGCTATACATGCATCGGCGCGTTGCATGCGCTGTACAAGCCGGTTCCGGGGAAATTCAAGGACTACATTGCGATTCCGAAAGTCAACGGGTATCAGTCGTTGCATACGACGCTCGTTGGCCCGTTCGGCGCGCCGATCGAGTTTCAGGTGCGCACGCGCAAGATGCATGAGATTGCGGAGGCGGGCGTCGCGGCGCATTGGCTCTACAAGAACGGCGGCGCCGATCTGAACGACGTGCAAAAGCGCGCTCACCAGTGGCTTAAGTCGTTGCTGGACATTCAGAGCGAGGCCGGCGATTCGAGCGAGTTTCTCGAGCACGTCAAGATCGACTTGTTCCCCGACGCTGTCTATGTCTTCACGCCAAAGTCGAAAATCATGGCATTGCCGCGCGGGTCTACGGCGCTCGATTTTGCTTACTCGATCCACAGCGATCTTGGTAATCAATGTGTCGCGGTCAAGATCAACAACGAACTGCTGCCGCTGCGCACCGAGCTGAAAAGCGGAGACATCGTCGAAGTCATCACGGCGCCCTATTCAAAGCCGAACCCCGCTTGGCTCGGCTTCGTGCGCACCGGAAAAGCACGCTCGGCGATCCGTCACTACCTGAAGACGATGCGCTTGAACGAATCGGTGCAGTTGGGTGAGCGTCTCGTCGACCAGAGCCTCAAGGGGTACGGTCTTGCGCTGGCCGAGGTGGAACCGGAAATCTGGGACAAGCTCGTGCAATGGACCGGCAACAAAAATCGCCAGGAGATATTTGCCGATATCGGCCTCGGGCGACGTGTCGCCGCCGTGATGGCCAAGCGCATCGAAGTACTGATCAACGGGCGCGAAACGGACGAAGAGCATCCGCGCGATCACGCCAACGCGCCGCACGCACCGCCGGTCGTCATTACGGGGACTGAAGGCATGTCGGTGCAGCTCTCGGCCTGTTGCCGGCCGATTCCCGGCGACGACATCATGGGCTATATCGGCATCGGTCTCGGTATGGCGATCCATACCACCGATTGCCGGGTTGCTCAGCGCATCCACAGGCGCGATCCGGGCCGGTGGATCGACGTGGCATGGGCGCCGCAACCGGGGCGTCTGTTCGACGTGGCGATCAGGGTGCTCGTCAAGAACACCAAGGGTGTGTTTGCACGTGTGGCCGCGGACATTACCTCGGCTGACGCGAACATCGTCCATATCGCGATGGACGAGGACTTGTCCCACGAATCCACCTTGCTGCGCTTTGTGATTCAGGTGAGCGACCGCGTTCACCTGGCGAACGTGATGCGCCGCGTGCGGACGAATCCGGACGTAATCCGCATCGCGCGCGAGCGGCCAAGCGAGGAGGGGGGGCATCATCGGCACGATGGCGGCATGCGTGTGGAGCGGGAGCGGGCCGACTATTGAATGCCAAGACCGCCGGCCAGAAAAAGATGCCGGCAAAAAAAAGGCCTTCCGAACGGAAGGCCCTTTATAGGTGGTGCGGCTGGCAGGATTCGAACCCACGACCCCTTGGTTCGTAGCCAAGTACTCTATCCAACTGAGCTACAGCCGCACGCAAAACGACATTTCCACCGCGTGGACGGTGAAATAAAAGAGCCTTCGATGAAG
>JAXDQB010000158.1:0-2660 GCA_034668065.1 Paraburkholderia sp. | reverse complement strand
GCAAGGTCATGCGCGTCGTCACACCGGGCACGCTCACCGACGCGGCGTTGCTCTCAGACAAGAGCGACGCTTATCTGCTCGCAATTTGCCCCGCGCACAACAAACGTGGCGTGGTCAACTCGATCGGCCTAGCATGGCTGAATCTGGCGAGCGGTGCACTGCGTCTTGCCGAAATCGCGCCGGACCAACTCGCCGCCGCCCTCGAGCGCATTCGTCCGGCCGAGGTCCTCGTGGCCGACGCGCCCATTGAGCACCTCTCATCCAGCGCGACGGGCACACTCACGCGCGTACCCTCATGGCACTTCGACGTCACCTCCGGCAAACAGCGCCTATGCGATCAGCTTGATGTGGCGAGTCTCGACGGCTTCAGCGCCGAGACGCTCACAAGCGCATGCGGTGCTGCAGGCGCCCTGTTGCTCTACGCGTCGGCCACACAGGGGCAGCAGCTGCGCCACGTGCGCAGCCTAAGAGTGGAATACGAATCGGAGTACATCGGGCTCGATCCGGCCACGCGGCGCAACCTCGAGCTGACGGAGACGCTGCGCGGAGGCGAGTCGCCGACGCTCTGCTCGCTGCTCGACACCTGCTGCACGACGATGGGCAGCCGCCTCCTGCGTCACTGGCTTCACCATCCTCCACGTGACGGAGCTTGCGCGCAGGCGCGTCAGCAGGCGATCGGCGCACTGCTCGATGCGCCCGCGCATGCGAGCCTCGAATCGCTCAGAAGCGCGCTGCGGCGTATTGCGGACGTGGAACGGATCACCGGGCGCCTCGCTCTTTTGTCGGCGCGTCCCCGAGATCTGTCGAGCCTGCGCGATACGTTCGCCGCCCTGCCCGCGTTACGCACCCACGTAACCGATGCGGCGGCCAGTGCAGCGGAGCTCGAAAAAATCGCGGAGTCCCTCGAACCGCCGCCGGCGTGTGCCGATTTGCTCAAACACGCAATCGCCGAGGAACCGGCCGCCATGGTCCGCGACGGCGGCGTCATTGCGCGCGGCTACGACGCCGAGCTCGACGAGCTGCGTGACATCTCGGAGAACTGCGGACAGTTCCTGATTGATCTCGAGGCACGGGAGCGCGCTCGCACGGGCATCGCCAATCTGCGTGTCGAGTACAACAAGGTGCACGGCTTTTATATCGAAGTGACGCGCGGCCAAACCGACAAGGTGCCCGACGATTATCGCCGCCGTCAAACGCTCAAGAACGCCGAGCGCTACATCACACCGGAGCTCAAGGCATTCGAGGACAAAGCGCTGTCGGCTCAAGAACGTGCTCTGGCGCGCGAGCGCTCGCTCTATGACGCCTTGCTGCAAACGCTTTTGCCGTTCATCGGCGATTGCCAACGCGTTGCTGCTGCACTCGCCGAGCTCGATCTCCTCGCAGCGCTGGCCGAACGCGCGCTAGCGCTCGACTGGGTCGCGCCCTCCTTCTCGTCGGACGCAGGCATTGAAATCGAACAGGGACGGCACCCTGTCGTCGAGGCGCAAGTAGAGCAGTTCGTCGCGAACGATTGCCGGCTCAACGACGAGCGCAAGCTGCTGCTGATCACCGGGCCGAACATGGGCGGCAAATCCACCTTCATGCGGCAAACGGCGCTGATCGCGCTGCTCGCATACGTCGGCAGCTACGTGCCCGCGCAGCGTGCGCGCTTCGGTCCGATCGACCGGATCTTCACGCGGATCGGCGCGGCCGACGATCTCGCAGGCGGCCGTTCGACGTTCATGGTTGAGATGACGGAAGCCGCGGCTATTCTGAACGATGCCACACCGCAAAGCCTCGTGCTGATGGACGAGATCGGCCGAGGTACGTCGACGTTCGACGGTCTGGCGCTTGCATGGGCCATCGCGCGCCATCTGCTTGCGCATAGCGGCTGCTATACCCTCTTCGCGACGCACTACTTCGAGTTGACGCAGCTGCCGAGCGAATTTCCGCAGGCGGCCAACGTGCATTTGTCGGCTGTCGAGCATGGACACGGTATCGTGTTTCTGCATGCGGTCAACGAAGGGCCGGCCAGCCAGAGCTATGGCTTGCAAGTCGCCCAGCTCGCGGGCGTCCCATCCGCGGTGATCCGCGCGGCCCGCAAGCATTTGGCGCACCTCGAGCAGCAGTCCGTCGCACATGCCACACCGCAGCTCGACCTGTTCACGGCCAACGCCTACGTCGAAGATGCGCCCGACGACGAGGCGGACGCTTTCCCGCCCCACGCTGCCCTCGAGCGCCTGCGTGCAATCGACCCGAACGAGCTGAAACCCCGCGACGCGCTTGATCTGATCTACGAGCTGCACGAGCTGGCGAGCGCGCAGCATACGCATCGCTGAGGCGCATGTGATTCGCCGTGTCATAAGTGTCGCCGCACCCGCAGTTGCGCTGCTTATCGTGCTGTCGTGCGCCTCCGAGGCCGAGGCGTCCAAGCCTCGTCTCGCATTCGGCGTCCTCGCCGGCACGGTGCGAAGTACCGCGGACGAAGCCGCTACGCAAAGGCTTCTTGGAGCCATCGGCCTCGATCGGCAGATCGCCTTCATCGCCTACGATGGCAACCTCAAGAGCTCAACGGAACGCTGCGACGACACCCTCTACGCCCAAAGGCAGAAAGTGCTCGAAACATCGCGTGCCCCGCTCGTCTTCATTCCGGGTCAGTACGATTGGGCCGACTGCGGCAG
>JAXDQB010000157.1:0-4006 GCA_034668065.1 Paraburkholderia sp. | reverse complement strand
CCTGCCGGGCGGCGCCTCAATCCGTCGGCAGTCGCTGAGCGAAGCGTAAGGCAGGATGTTCGCCCGAAGGAATTCGGGCGGACAAAAAAGTCGGCGGCGCGCCAGCGGGGTCGTGCTTGCGCTGCTGACTGTCTGACTATGCGACTATTGCGGCATGGAAATGAATCAGGAATGAGGTAATTGGAGAATGGCAGCAAATGACAAGCGTTAAGTGGGCGTTTCGGGACCGACTAACCAACTGGGCTTTCCTGCGGTTCTCCGTGTATGTCGCGCCATTTGTGATTGCGCTTGGCAGCATCGCCGTCATGCTTTGGGCGCCGCGCCAATTCGATACGACGGGGACGGCCGAGCTCAGCTTTCCTGCGATTGCCGACCCGTCGGCGACACTTTCACCTGCCAACGCGATCGTCCGCCTGCGCGATATCACGCCCACTGCACGTTTCAGCACTCATCTCGCGGAAACGCCATTCTGGTTCATGCTCGCCGCGCCTACTCTGGGCAGTGAGAGCCCCACGTTCATCGACCTGCCGTCGCGGCACGCGCAGACGCTGTCCTGCTGGCGGACGAGCCCCGTTGTGACGCTGCTCGGCACGGGCGACCGCCACCGCACGAGCGGCGATATCCGCTCCAACAAGGCTGGCTTTGTGCTCAGGCTCGATGAGCAGGCCTCCCATGCGCAGATCCTGTGCCGCGGCACCTTCTCCGGGCCCGCGTATATCACCGCTTCCGCATTGAGCGGCGACAAGCTCGAGGCCACCACCCTCGATTTCCACCAGAGCGCGTCGCTGATTACGGGCGGCCTGCTGACGCTGGCGATCTTCGTGTTCGTTACGGCGATCATCAATCGCGAATGGACTTACGTGATCTTTGCCGCATGGCTTGTCGGCAACCTCCGGTTGACGGCCAACGCATTGGGCTTTGACACCGAATGGCTGGGCCGGCTCATCCCGCCCGAGCATATCGCGCTTCTGCGGCAATTCACGTTCGCTGCCTATTACTTGCTGACCACGACGCTTTTCGTGGAACTGTTTGGCCGCGAACTGAAAGCAATCGGCCTGCGCTGGAGCCTGTACGCCGTGCGCTATGGCGGCTGCCTGCTGATGGCGGCCGCATTCACGCTGAATTACGCGCATTTCATTCCGGTGCTGTGGGCAAGCGCCACCTTCTGCATACTGGTGCTGACCTACTTCCTCGTGCAGTTGGTCCTCAAGGCGCGCTCGCGCACCGTGCTTTGGTATGTCGCGTCAATGGCCATCGTGCTGTTTGCGACGCTTTCCGAAGTGCTCGCCGCCGCGTTCGGCGTGAAAGCGCTGGCGGGCACCCATAGCCCCGTCGTGACCGCGCTGTCGTCGAGCATGCTGTGCGCGTTCGCTATTGCCGAACGCATGCGCGAAGAGCGCGAACGCCGCCGGCAAATGCAAAACGAGTTGCGCAACACGTATGACGTCACGCCGATCGGCCTCTTCACGCTGAACGCAAACGGCTGCTTCGTCCGCGCCAACCCGGCGTTGCACACGATGCTGGGCCTGCCTCATCAGCAGTACGGCACGCATCGCTGGGCCGACTATTTCGCGCCGGGCGCCGAGCGCGCGCTTTCCGACCTGCTGGCGCGCGATGATTCGGCATCGATCGAAATTGACGGCATAGCCGACACGAAGACCGACGCGCGACGCTACTCGCTGCGGGCGATTTGCGCGAATGGCTTCATCGAGGGCTCGCTCGAGGACGTGACTGACCGCTCGAGAGCAGTGGAGCGATTGCACTTTTTAGCCGAGCATGATCCCCTCACCGGTCTCCTGAACCGTCGCGGCATCGAGCATGCAATCGGCCGGCAATGCGGCGAAAGCGGCCCGTGGGCGCTCGCGTATCTCGATCTCGACCGGTTCAAGCTGTTCAACGACTTGTTCGGCCACGGGACGGGCGACGAAATACTAAGGCATGTCGCCGCGCGGATCGTCGAGCATCTCGGCTCCCACGTGCCGATCGGGCGCATCGGTGGCGACGAGTTCGTGTGTGTGCTCGCGGACATTTCGATCGAAGATGCCATCGCGCGCTGCCGTGAACTGGTGACGGCGTTAAATTCCGCACCGCTCCATATCGACACGCGCGCGTTCCAGGTCCGGGGATCCATCGGCATAGTCGAGTGCTCGCAAGTTGATCGGGTGTCGGATGCCCTCGCCTATGCCGACCGCGCGTGTCGCTCCGCGAAACGCGGCGGCAATACGCGGCTCGTGGCATTGCGCAAGGGTGCGCCGGCGTTCGAGGAACGCGCCGTCGAGATGAATCTGATCGAAGCGCTGGGACAGAGCCGGCTGCCCGAGGGGCTGTTCCTCGTGATGCAGCCAATCATGTCGATGCGCACGCCAACAGAGGCGCTCGACTTCGAGGTGTTGCTGCGTCTGCGCACGCCGGACGGCACGGTGGCGACGGCCGCGAAACTGATCGCCGCCGCCGAGGACTCCGGCACCATTATCGAGATTGACCGCTGGGTGCTCTCGACGACGCTCGCATGGCTTAGCGAAAACCGTGCATCGCTGTCCACCACCCGCTTCGTGTGCGTAAACCTGAGCGGCGGTTCGCTCAACGACGAACACTTCCTTGATGCGCTGTTCGCGCTGTTCTCGCGTCACGAGGACGTCGTCCATTACCTGTGCATCGAAATCACCGAAAGGGTCGCGCTCCACGATCTCGAGCATACGGAGCGCTTCATCGCGCGCGTGCACGACATGGGCGCAAAGATCGCGATCGACGATTTCGGAGCGGGTCAAACATCGTTGCGTTACCTGAAGAAGCTGTCGGCCGATGCACTCAAGATCGACGGCGAGTTCGTGCGTACGATGTGCAACCATCCGGCCGACATCGCGATCGTTGAGGCGATCATCAACCTCGCAAGCAATCTCGGCATGCGCAGCATCGCCGAATGGGTCGAAGACTTCGAGACCTTGCGCGCGCTGAACGAACTGGGCGTCGACTAC
The DNA here is from genome assembly GCA_034668065.1 of Paraburkholderia sp. Classification (GTDB taxonomy): domain Bacteria; phylum Pseudomonadota; class Gammaproteobacteria; order Burkholderiales; family Burkholderiaceae; genus Trinickia. The sequence continues at coordinate 1,031 of JAXDQB010000157.1, read as the reverse complement.
GTGCAGGGCTTCGCGATCGCGAAACCGCAAGAGGCCGGGGATATTCTCGCGGCCTCTTCAGCCGCTAGCTTCGTGACTAACGCCGAGATTACACGCTACCTGAAAGCAGAGCAGACGCTGCGCGGCGGCGCTTGTGACCCGCGCATGGAGCCCGAAAGCGCGATCTGACGCGGCTTACCGCGTCCCGACCCCAGGGCGGTTGTTTTCTTCGCCGCGCCGTTTATCGCGCAGGAAAACCCGATTCGCGGTTCGGGCGTTGCCGTTCCGGAAAGCGTTCTCGCCTGCTCGATCCGCCATTCGCGCTTTTAGCTGCCATCATCGGCGTGACCGCGACGATCAACCATGTCGATGTTGACGTGTTGCGCGCCCTCGGCAGCGGTTTTCAGGAATGAATCCGCTTGGCTGACCTCAGAAGTCGATGTCGAGGCCGTCTTGCACCTGCTCGGCGGCGCGCAGCACCGCACGTGCCTTGTTCTCCGTCTCCTGCCATTCGGATTCGGGTACCGAGTCGGCAACGATGCCTGCAGCCGCCTGGACATATAAATTGCCGTCGCGAACAAGGCCGGTGCGTATCGCGATCGCAAGATCCATTTCGCCGCTAAAGGAAAGATAGCCGACAGCGCCGCCATAAAGGCCGCGCTTGACGGGCTCGAGCTCATCGATCAGCTCCATCGCCCGCACCTTCGGCGCGCCCGAGAGCGTGCCCGCCGGGAACGTCGCGCGCAGCACGTCAAAATTCGTCACGCCCTGTTTCAGCTTGCCTTCGACCGAGCTCACGATGTGCTGCACGTGCGAGTACTTTTCGATGACCATCTTGTCGGTCACGCTCACCGAGCCCGTCTGAGCGATGCGGCCGACGTCGTTGCGGGCGAGGTCGATCAGCATCACGTGCTCGGCGATCTCTTTTGGATCGTTGAGCAGTTCGGTCGCGAGTTCGGCGTCGCGCTCGGGCGTATTGCCGCGAGGCCGCGTGCCGGCGAGCGGGCGGATTGTCACGATGTGATCGTCGTCGCGCTTTTCCTGGCGCACGA
>JAXDQB010000156.1:0-4786 GCA_034668065.1 Paraburkholderia sp. | reverse complement strand
GGGAAGGCCGCATGAATAAGTTGTGTGCACACGCTCGAAGGGGTCCAATTTGGCATGCCGCTACCGACCGAATTTGTCGCTGGCGTGTCCAAGATGATTAGGACTCCATGATAATTGGGCGGGGACGGTGGGATGGCTATGGAAAAGGAATTCGAAGTGAGTTTGCCTTCGTCTGACGTAGGTCAACAACGTGCAATGACGGAAACGATGAAATCGGATTGGTCGAAAACCGGTCGAGCCGAGGCGGCGGCGACTTCACCCCGTGCGAGTCGTCCGCCGGAGGTCGGCGTCTTGAAGGTCGAGACCGTGCAGGAAAAGTGCGTACTGATTGTGGACCAGGATAGCGAGGCGCTGGCTGGCTTGGCGTGTCTGCTGGAGTCGATGGGTTACAGCGTCGCGGCGACGCGCGATAACCAGGAAGCGCTCGATATCGCGCAACGCCGGCTGCCCGACGCTGCATTGATCGATATCGGCGCGCCGCAGCTCGACGGGTTAAGTGTGGCGCGCGCCCTGCGGGAGATCGCGGGCAAGCGTGGGCTTTTACTGGTCGCGCTGACGGGGTGGGGGCAGCCACAGTACCGGGAGATGGCGCTCGCCGCGGGCTTTGACGTGCACTGGGTGAAACCGGTCAGCGCCGATCAGTTGAACTTTCTGCTCTCGATGACACTTGCATGATTGCTGCGTGCGACTTATTGCGACGCACCAAGTACTTTGCTAGAATTCGGGCTGTCTCCTCCATGTCTCCACTGATATGGATTCAGCCCGTCACCAGTTGGCGGGCTTTTTTTTTGCCCGTGCCGGTGACTCGTGCCGGAATCGCCGATTGACATATCCGTCTGATCGCAAGCGTCTGCGCGGGGGCGAACGCGGCCGCGGCCGCCCGGGGTAGTCGTCGCGTGCGTGCCCGCTTTGGCTTATGCGTGAATCAGCGGGTCAGCCCTTCATCCTCGGCGGCGCCGATGCTGAGATTCATGCACTGGATTGCCGCGCCCGATGCGCCCTTGCCGAGATTGTCCAGCCGGGCGACCGTCACCCAGCGCTCGTCGTTGCCGAAGACAAAAAGGTCCACTCGATTGGTGTCGTTATTGGCCTGGACATCGAAGAATCCCTCGTCAAGATTCTCGGCGGCGTCGAACGGCGCGACGCGCACGAATGCTTCGCCGGCGTAGTACTCGGCCAAGAGTGCTTGCACGTCCTGCGGCGTTACTCGCTTCGCGAGCCGTTCCGGCGAGAAGTACGTCGTAACGGCGAGCCCTTTATAGAAGCTGCCGACGATCGGTGTAAAGACAGGAGCCGATTCAAGGCCTGCGTGGGCGGTCATCTCAGGCAAATGCTTGTGACCGAGCCCGAGCGCGTATGGGCGGGGGCTCGCGAGCTTCGCGGCGGCCGGGCTCGCCTCGTAGTCGGCAATCATCTTCTTGCCGCCCCCGCTGTAGCCGGTGAGCGAATAGGAGTGGGCAGCGAACCCGGGCGCGACAATGCCGCCTTCCACAAGCGGGCGCATTGCAAGCACGAACGCCGAGGCATGACAACCCGGCACGGCGATGCGCTTGGACTGGCGCACCCGGTTGCGCTGCGCGCGGGCGAGTTCGGGCAGACCGTAAGCCCAGTCCGGGTGGGTGCGAAACGCGGTGCTCGCGTCAATGATCACGGTCTTATCGTTATCAACAAGATTTGCCGATTCGCGCGAAGCGACATCGGGCAGACAGAGGAACGTGACGTCGGAGTCATTGATGAGCCGGCGCCGCTCGTCCACATCCTTGCGCCTGGTCTCGTCGATCCGCAGGATTTCGACATCGGCACGTCGCGACAGGTATTCGTGAATCTTCAGGCCAGTCGTGCCTTCTTGTCCGTCGACAAAAACTCTCGTGCTCATTTCGAATCTCGCTGGTTTCACCGGGTTGGGGTGGGCGGCGCGGGGGCCGCCGAAAAGCGTGATTTTACGGCGTTGAGGGGAATCCGTCGGATTCGTGTCGCGGCGCCGCAATTGCCGCAGCGTACTCTGCGGCCCGCCTTGTTCTTCCATCCGCTGTGGCGAAAGCGAAGGCTTGCCCCATGGATGACGCGGGGGAAGCGCCGTCAGCGGCCATAGGTCACCGTGATGCTCGCCTTGCCGAGGACCGTTGTGCCGATTTCGTGATCGAACATCGGGGCGGGTTGTCCGGCGGTGAGCCGAAGGTCGGTCGTCCTGAGCGCGTAGACGGTGATGATGTACCGGTGCGGTTTGCCCGGCGGAGGGCATGGTCCGCCGTAACCCGGCTTTTCGAAGTCGTTGTTTGCTTCGACCGCATGAAGGCGCTTGAGAAAACCCGATGCGCTCGCATTCGTCGGCAGTTCCTGCGTGTCCGCTGGAATGCCAGTCACCGCCCAATGCCACCAGCCGGGGCCGGCGGCGTCGAGATCGAACAGCGTAATGGCGAAGCTTTTCGTGCCGGCCGGGGCGCCGCTCCATTGCAGCTCGGGCGACTGGTTCTTCCCGTGACATCCGCCATTATCGTAGACCTGCGCAACATCGACGGGCTTGCGAGGATCGAGATCCTTGCTCGTCAGCGTAAATGGCGCCTGGGCGAAAGCGGGCAAACTCGCGCCCAGCCATACCCACAGTGCCAGCGCCGTGCCGGCAAGCGCCGCCCGCCGCCGCGGCACGGTCCGCGGGGCCGGCATGCGTTCCCTGGCCCGCGTCAGGGCAGCGCGAACCGACGCGCACGAGCTTGAGGCCGCAGCAACAACCGGTCGCCGTATGCTAATTTGCCCCATTCTCGCGGGGAGATCTCGAATTGAGTGTGCTCTCATGCCGATTGCCCCCCCGAATGGTCTGCGCAGGCGGAATCGAGTCTACCATTGCGCTCCAACCCCTGATCACCGCTCTCCATGAACGAGTCGTTGGAACACGAGATACCGTTGGCGTCGCGCATCGGCGCCAACGGAGGGAGGATCCGCGTCGTCCTTGCGGACGACCATCCCGTCATCCTGCTCGGCGCCCGGCATGCGCTCGCGCAGTTTCCCGATATTGATGTCGTCGCGCAGGCGCGTCAATCGACAGACCTCGTCAATGCCTTGGCGGGCGGGCCTTGCGACGCGCTTGTGACGGACTTGGCGATGCCGGGCGGCCTCCACGGCGACGGCCTTCCGCTGATCGGCTATGTGCGGCGGCATTTTCCCCGGCTGCCGATCGTTGTGCTGACGATGCTGGAGAATGCCGCGCTTATTCGGCGGCTCGGCGAGATGGGCGTGATCGGGATCGTCAGCAAGTCGGACGATCTGGCGCACATCGGCCTCGCTGTTCGGCACGTGGCGCGTGGCCTGGCCTACGCGGGGCCGTCGGTGCGCGTGCTTCGCGGAGCCTTCCGTACGAGCGGGGGGGTAAAGGGTGACCACGCACAACTTTCGCCCCGCGAAATCGAGGTCATACGGCTTTTCGTGTCGGGAATGACGGCCAAGGAAATCGCCGAGCGCATCAAACGCAGCATCAAGACGGTCAGCTCGCACAAGATCTCGGCATTGCGCAAGCTGGGGCTCGATAGCGATTCCGAGCTTTTTCAATACGCGCAAAGTACGGGCTTGGCGAACCTGTCTTCGGCCACAACCGAGCGATAGGCTCTCCGCGCTGTCGCTGCCGTATCGAAAAAGTTGAAAAAAAAGCCGCCCGTTGTGTAAGGGGCGGCTTGTTCCGATTTCTCCAAGCGCGTCAAAACGCGGCCCGGCGTCTCGCACTCATTGCGGCTTGGACGTCGCCCCGCCGTGTGCGGCAGACCATTCAGCGGGCGCGTGCAGGAACTTTTCAACTTCGTCGAGCGTATTCGTGTCGAAGTAGCCCGACGCCTTTGCAACACGCAGAACGTCCCACCAGGTCGCGAGCGCGTGCAGATCGACGTTGATGTCTTTCAACACCGACACGCTTTCCTTGAAGATGTTGTAGTGGAAGAGGACGAAGCAGTGGTCCACACGTGCGCCTGCCGTACGTAGCGCATCGATGAAGTTGATTTTGCTGCGACTGTCCGTCGTCAGGTCTTCCACGAGCAGTACGCGCGAACCTTCCTCAAGGAAGCCTTCGATCTGCGCGTTGCGGCCGAAGCCCTTTGGCTTCTTGCGCACGTACTGCATCGGCACCATCAGGCGATCGGCAATCCAGGCGGCGAACGGAATGCCGGCTGTTTCTCCGCCGGCAACGGCGTCGATCTGCTCGTAGCCGACGTCGCGCAGAATCGTCGTTTCGGCCATTTCCATCAAACCGCGGCGCACGCGCGGATACGAAATCAGCTTACGGCAGTCGATGTAAACCGGGCTTGCCCATCCGGACGTGAAGATGAACGGTTTTTCTGCGTTGAAGTGCACCGCCTGCACTTCGAGCAGCATCTTGGCGGTCGTATCCGAGATCGTTTGTCGATCAAAGCCTGTCATGGGCGAATCCTTGGAATCCTGGGAGTAGGGGGCGAAGGCGGCATGGAAGGCGCTGGGGAAGACGAAGCGCCGACGAGCCGCCCGAAAGCGAGAGACCGGCCCTCGCCCGCGAGCCGTGTATTTTACCCGAGTCACTGCGCTTTCCAGAGCCGGCTGTTGCCGCGGGCCGTCGCGGGGCCTAGGTTTTCGGCGATGGGGCTTTGGCGTGAAGAGGGCACCAGCAAGGGAATCCGCTCGGTGGCGTACGTCTGGCCTGGCTTATTTCATGGCTGTCTCGTCCGACTCGACTGTGCACAATGGGACGCAGAGCGGATCGAATCCGAACAAATCGGCGCGTTCGTCGCCGCCGATGAAGATCATGCGTGGCCACGCGTAGCCGCCCGGG
>JAXDQB010000155.1:0-2705 GCA_034668065.1 Paraburkholderia sp. | reverse complement strand
TATTCGCTCTGCGCTTTATCCGTGGGCGTTCGCGCGCAAAATGAAAGGTACGTTCGTGCTGCGCATCGAGGACACCGACGTCGAACGTTCGACGGACGCCTCCGTGGACGCGATCCTCGAAGGCATGGCATGGCTCGACCTCGACTTCGATGAAGGCCCTTTCTACCAGATGCAGCGGATGGACCGCTATCGGGAAGTGATCGCTCAGATGGTGCAGCAAGGGCTCGCGTATCCGTGCTACATGTCGACCGAAGAGCTCGATGCATTGCGCGAGCGGCAGCGCGTGGCCGGCGAGAAGCCGCGTTACGACGGCACTTGGCGGCCCGAGTCGGGCAAGCTTTTGCCGACGCCGCCGGCGGGTGTCGCGCCCGTAATTCGCTTCAAGAACCCGCTGACCGGCGTCGTGGCCTGGGACGATGCGGTAAAGGGGAGAGTCGAAATTTCGAACGAAGAACTCGACGATCTGGTCATTGCGCGGCCGGACGGCACGCCGACGTATAACTTTTGCGTCGTCGTCGATGATCTCGACATGCGCATCACACACGTGATTCGCGGCGACGACCACGTGAACAACACGCCGCGGCAGATCAACATCCTGCGTGCGCTCGGCGCCGAGCCGCCGGTTTATGCGCACCTGCCCACCGTCCTTAACGAAGAGGGCGAGAAGATGAGCAAGCGGCATGGCGCGATGAGCGTCATGGGCTATCGCGACGCCGGGTATCTGCCCGAGGCCGTGCTCAACTATCTCGCGCGGCTCGGCTGGTCGCACGGCGATGCGGAGATCTTCTCGCGTGAGCAGTTCGTGGAATGGTTCGATCTCGATCATCTCGGCAAGTCGCCGGCACAGTACGACCACAACAAGCTCAACTGGCTCAATAACCACTACATCAAGGAAGCCGATAACGTGCGTCTTGCCGATCTCGCGAAGCCATTCTTCGCGCAGATCGGGATCGACGAAGCGACGCTTGCAAGCGGCCCTGACCTCGTCGGGGTGATCGCACTCATGAAGGATCGCGCATCGACGGTCAAGGAAATTGCCGAGAACTCGGCAATGTTCTATCGCACACCGGTTACCGATGCGCAAGCCCTTGCGCAGCACGTGACCGATGCCGTGCGGCCCGCACTCGGAGAGCTGGCCGCGGCGTTGCGCAATTCCGAGTGGACGAAGGACGGCATTGCGGCCGCCTTGAAGGGGGTGCTCGCCGCGCATAAGCTCAAGATGCCACAGCTGGCGATGCCTGTGCGTTTGCTGGTGGTTGGGACCACGCATACGCCTTCGATCGACGCGGTGCTCGCGCTGCTCGCTCGCGACGTCGTTGTGGGCCGGATCGAAAAGGCCGCCGCAACGTAGACGGCAAGCGCCGACAACTCGCCGAGAACGAGGGTATTTACAAGTGGCGAATCGGTCTATATAATCTCATTTCTGTTCTGCGAGGGGGTATAGCTCAGCTGGGAGAGCGCTTGCATGGCATGCAAGAGGTCAGCGGTTCGATCCCGCTTACCTCCACCATAAGATGGTCGCGGAAAGCAAAAGATGTTGAAAAAGGCCTTGAGAAATCAAGGCCTTTTTTAATTGAATTTTCAATTTGCACTTTCCTGCGCTTACCAAAAGCTACGGCGTATTACATTCTGTGGTTTTGTTAACAAACGAAATTCACTGTTACATGGGGTAGCCCAAGCTATCCGCGCTTTCCGCTAAAGTCGAGCCCTTTGCCACCTTGCCATGACTCGATCGTCATGGCGGTCAACCAGTGTGCTCACCGTATGCAATTCCAGAACGCTCGTCATTTTGCCGCGCTGCGGCTCGCCTCGTTTCGTGAGGCGTCGACGATTCAAGCCTTGGGTGGTGTCCTCGAGTGCAACGCTAACCGGGGGGCAGCATGAGCGAGGTTGTGGAGAATCCGGTCAAGCCTCGGCAACGTCGCCGCCCGGCCGTCGTCGTCGCCGTGATCCTGGCACTGCTCGCGGCCGCGATCGTCTATCACGTGATGCATCGGCAGCCGCGGCATGCTCACATCCCCGCACAAGTGGTGACGGTCGCTCCTGCTGCGCTGGGCGACATGCCCGAGACCTTGAGCGAGCTCGGGACAGTCACGCCGATCTCAACGGTGACTGTACTGCCGGAACTGAGCGGCTATCTGACCGGAGTTGCGTACCAGGAAGGCCAGGACGTCGCGAAGGGGCAGCTGCTGGCGCAGATCGATCCGCGTCAATACGAAATCGACAAACAGCAGTCCGAGGCGCAATTGGCCAAGGACGAGGCATCGCTGGCTCAGGCTCAGTCCGATCTGGCGCGCTACAAGCAACTGGATGAGCAGAAGTCGATCGCGAACCAGACCTACGTCGACGAGCAGTTCCTCGTTCAACAGGACATGGCTGCCGTCAAGCTCGACAAGGCCAGCATCGCACAATACGAACTCGATCTGACCTATTGCCACATCACGTCGCCGATCGCGGGGCGCGTCGGCTTGCGTCTGGTCGACACCGGCAATTATGTCACTGCAACGAGTACGACCGGCGTGGCGGTCGTCACGCAGATGAAGCCGACGACGGTCGAGTTCACCGTGCCGCAGGATGCGTTCGGCGGTGTGTTGCGGCGTGTCCAAGCCGGCGCCAAGCTGCCGGTAACGGTCTACGGCAGCGACGACAACAAGGAAATCGCGACGGGCACGCTCTACGCCGTCAACAACCAGGTCGCGACGAGC
>JAXDQB010000154.1:0-3064 GCA_034668065.1 Paraburkholderia sp. | reverse complement strand
GGTGAAGGCCGGCGAACTCGTCAATTTCGTTGCCCAGCAGGTGGGCGGCAAGGGCGGCGGACGGCCGGACATGGCTCAGGCCGGGGGCACCGACCCGGCGGGTCTGCCGGCGGCGCTCGCAGGCGTGAAGGAGTGGGTGCGAGCGCAGTTGTAATCGGCCGGCGCGCGGGGGGCAAATGAGCGACTATCAATATCGCCCGCGCAGCGCGACGCTTGCCTGCGCGGGCTCCTCGAATATCGATTGATTGAGCCCGCGAAGCTACGTCCGTAGCGCGCGGGGGCCGGTTCGGCGCTCGCGCAATGGATGCGGCGCTGCGGCCTCCCGTTTGAATTCATCGACGGGCCGTGGCAGTAAGATGCCGGCGGCGCCCGTCGCCTCTAGCTTTCCACCTTCGGCCCTCGGCCTTCTTTCTCTAAGCCGCCTGCGTTGCCACAAGCAGCGAAGCGCGCCGTCTCATTCGTCGAAGGCGAACACGCCTCGGCTTCAATCAGTCCGAATATCAATCACACTCAAGCCGATTTCCCCATGGGTCGCGATAGCATTCTCGCGCTGTCCACTCGGCGATTTCCATCACGGTAATCGCTCCCGTCACTGCAGACAAAAGGGGAACTCGATTGATTAGCCTAGTCGAAAATGTTGGGTCAAGCCTCGAACACGGTCGTTTCGTTCACGGGGAGGTCACGGGGGGTGCCAACGCGGCGATCGGCGATCGTCCGGCGGGCGCAACTCGCCACGTGGCATCCGAACCGTTGGCGGATGAATACCTGATGAGCGTTGTTTATGCGGATGGCACCTGTCGCGATGGCGGTGCGCCCGATGTCCGCCGAACGGTTGATCCTGCGAGCGTTGATGCGTTTCGTCCAACAGCGTTGTCATATTGACGCGCCGTTACCGATAAGAGCGGACAGAAACCCGCGAGTAACGCTCTTTATGCGGCAGAGTATTTTCCGCAATGCTTTCCTTTTCACTCTTCAAAGGAGAATGTCATCGTGAGTGATCCCATCGTGCATGTCACCAATCATTCAACTCGAGATCTCTTCATTGCCCGGGACCCGAATTGGGACGATCAAGTCCTGTTGCTCGACGGCCGGCGTCTGAATCAAGCCCATCGCCTGGGGCCCGACGAGTCAGCGAACGTCAGCGTGCCAATGGGCCCGAACGACAGAGCGGAGCAGGAGTACCTGATGGGCGTGATTTTCGCCGATGGCACGGACTACGATTACGGATCGGCAGGCGGCTACCAATTGTCGATCGGCCAGCATGCGCAGACCGGCCTGCTGGACGTCACCGATGAATATACGCTTAGGAGTCCTGCCGTGCAGTACACCATGTCGGACTCCACACCGTGGTCGGTGAACATGGACTTTGTCGATGCGCCGGCGAAGGCAACAGACGCTGCGCTTGCGCAGTCGCGTGGCCTGGCGTATTGAGGCGAACAGGTGCGCGCCGCATGCGTCGCGCACCTGCCACCGGGATGTGAGCCGCCCTGTCAGAAAATTGTGACGTCGGCGGTACGTCCCGAATGATTACGCCTTCGGGCAGCGATTCCGCCGTCGCTGTTTGTGCACTCCCATTGTTGCGTGGGCACCACCGGGGTCACGACGGGCGATGCGACGGGAAACAATTCCTGCGATCTGGCCAATACTGACAACAGTTAGGACTGGGAACAGACATGCTTTTCCAGTGCTCGCCGGAGCATCCTGGATGGCTACTTTTTCTTACAATGCCCCGCCCGGAGCTATCAACGTAAAGGTTCGACTGAGTCGGCCGCACACCAAAAGCATTTCGCGGTGCTGAACTATAATTTGTCGCATTTTTACGTTGGCAGCAAGTTGGTCGACGATTGTCGTCCGCCGGTTATCTTGGCGCGGAACGCGCCCGGAATTCGGCTCTTCCCCCTGATGAGTTGCATGAATATCACAAACGAATCAAAGGGCGTGCACGGCCATGCCCACATCTACCGAGCAGACGTCAACGGTCTGCGCGCGTTCGCGGTCATGGCAGTGATCTTTTGCCACGCTAAATTTCCCTGGTTTGGCGGTGGCTTCGTTGGTGTCGACGTCTTTTTCGTCATATCGGGCTTCGTCGTCGCGTCCTCAATTTCGCGCCATCTAGCGATGGGGACGTTCGCACTGGGTGAGTTCTATTTACAACGAGCGCGGCGTCTGATGCCTGCGCTGTGTTTGATGCTCGCCGCAGTCCTAGCGTTTTGCTTGTTGTGCCGTGTCCCGAGCGACGCTTATGACGCAGCTAAAAACATTGGCTATGTGGCGATAATGGCATCCAATGATTATCTGTCGCGAGGATGGAGCTACTTCGATGCGAAGGCAGTCGACCAACCGCTGTTGCACACCTGGTCGCTATCGGTAGAAGAGCAGTTTTATCTTTTGCTGCCGGTTGCCCTGTACTACCTCCTGCGCCGCGGACGGGTTGCAGCAGGAATTGTACTGTCGACCGCTTTCGTTGCTTCACTTATCGCATCAGAGTTACATGTGCGGCAAGGTGCTCCGGGGAGCTACTACCTGTTTCACAATCGGGCTTTTGAATTGCTGCTTGGCGTGCTGCTTTCGCTGGCAAGGGGGCAAGCGGCGCGAGTATCACGGCGCGTGTTCTTTGATGTCTTATTGTTGCTGGGACTCGGGGGTATCGGTTGGTCCGTCGTAAGGTTCAGCGACGCGACGCCGTTTCCTGGCCTGCACGCACTGATTCCGAGTTTGAGCACGGTGATCGTCATCCTTGCAGGCGAGCGTGCCCGCTACGTCCACAAGTTGCTTGAAAATCCATTGGCCAGTGCAGTTGGTGTCCTTTCGTACTCGCTTTATCTATGGCATTGGCCCGTCTTCTTTGCGATGCGGACCTTCGGTCGCACGGCTCCAGTTGATTTTGTGGTTGCCATTGCGATCGCCTTTGCACTGTCGATTGGCACGTACTTGTTGGTCGAGCGGCCTTTGCGCTTTCGACCGATGCCGAAGCGAAGTGCCGTCGTCGGGTTTGTAATCACTCCCTTGCTGTTCGCTGCATCGGTTGTAGCGGTAGGAAAGACCTCCGATGATTTCCTGTTCG
>JAXDQB010000153.1:0-3280 GCA_034668065.1 Paraburkholderia sp. | reverse complement strand
GCGCGTCGCCGATGGTGACGCGAACCGTTTTGCCAAACAGGCGCGATTCAAAGACGAACGACCGGGCACCCGCCGCCGTTACCCGCAGGCCGAAACCCGGCGTTTTCGCGTCCCAATAGATGCTCTGCTTTTTCCCGGCCTCGCATTGAAACGACGCGATCCGGTCCACCGTGAAATTCGTCTTGTCCATGGCTCGCCTCAATCAGGGCCCGCTCCGTGTAGGCACTGTGTAGGCAAATTATTTCGTAGCAGATCACTCCACGTCAATCTAGAATCCGAACAACTCAGCGCGCAAACCCACGTACAACAAGGGTCTTCATGCCTACACGGGAGGAACCGGATGGAATCGCGTAGAGCTAAAATCCGGACTTGCTCGAACTCTTAATCCGTAGGTCGAGTGTTCGAGTCACTCACGCCCCACCAAGGAATTCAAGGGCTCAGCTTCGGCTGGGCCCTTTTTTTTGACTCCGCAAAAACGCAACAACTCGGTCACCCAGCCAGCTTGACCTGGTGACTGAGGATTAAAGGCCTCAAGCCCTTCTCCCGCCACCCCGCGCCGCTAGCCGACGCGCTCAAATATCCTGCGCGTGAGGCCCCTTGCCCTCATCCACCAACACAAGCTGCGCTTCCGAGCCCTCGAAGATGTCTGACTCTTCCTTGACGTCCCGAAAGTAAAAAGACACGTCCTTACCTTTGTCCCTGGTAATGAAGTTGGACCTTTTGAACGCGTGCAGATGTGTTCGCGCCGATGTCACGCAGGTGCTCGTCCGTCGAAAGGCTCTTGTCCGATCTTTGTACACGGCTCTCAACCGATGAATAACGTGTCCATAAACAAAAACGAACGCAGCACGGACGCAGATTGAGCACTAAGCTTGAGGCCTGACCACTTCATGCGCAGCGTCGCGGCGGGGCGCAATATGGAGCACACCACACTCCCAGCGCTCCGGCGAGGGTTGCGCTGTCACTCGATCCGTAGGGGTCGTCCCGATCGAGTTGCGAAGTCAACGCAGGAAATTTGGCTTCTCGTTCCGACAGGCAAGACCGCCATCGAGGCCAGCGAGCGCGAGGGGCAGTACGCGACCCGTTGCGTCAGCGTGAGCGCGCCGTTCATCGCAGTCGTCCCCGCATGTGCGCTCAGGACGCTCGGCCCCGCAGGCGATCAGCAGGGTCTTGTGATCGCGCTCGATTCCCGGTTACTGAGAGAAACTTCGCGCAGAGTTTTTGGAACGGCCGTGCGCGAAGTCCCGCGCTGGTTCAAAGCGTGGGACCCCTTCTTGCGCGAAGCAGCCGACACGCTCGCGCCGCTACGTCGTTCGAGGATCGCGAACCCCGCCTGCCTGGACGTCTTCGCCGACGTCATCGCAATGCATCTCGTGTGCCACTACGGCCGGCGCCCTGACGCGCACGACTCGAGCACCTCGCTGACAGCGCAAAAGCTAACGCTCGTCGAACTGTTCATTCACGAGCACATTGCCGAGACCATTAAGGTCGAGCAGCTCGCCACTTTGGTGCACATGAGTCCATCGCACTTCGCGCGGGCTTTCAAGAAGGCAACAGGTTATTCGCCTCACTTCTACGTGACCACCGAAAGATTGAAATTCGCAAGGTTCATGCTCTCGGAAGGCAGTCTGCCTCTCATCGCGGTCGCCGGGTGCGCTGGTTTCCATACTCAGCAGCATTTCACCGAAGTGTTTCATCGATATACCGGCTCGACGCCACGCGCTTTTCGCCTTTCCCAGAGCCGAACCGGCGACCTCATGGAACGGGTACGGCGCACGCTCTGACTCGGTGAACGCGCGGGTGCAGAATTCCGACACGTATGCGCAGAAACGAGAAAGAAGCGCGGGACTGAGGGGCTTAGGCTTCGCTACATGACCCGAAGACGCGGCCGGCGCGATGCACCGGTCGAGCCCCTCTTCGATCCCACCCGGAGCCCACAATGGACGAACTGTTCGGACACGCATGGTGGATGCTCGTTCTGCGCGGCGCCGCAGGTCTGCTGTTCGGCATGCTCGCGCTGTTCTGGCCTGGTCTCACCCTGTTATTGCTCATCGCGATGTTCGCGGCCTATTCGCTCGTCGGAGGTGCCGCCGCGATCGTCGCGGCGATTCAGCATCGCTCGACTCGCACCGACTGGTGGGTCCCGTTGGTGCTCGGCTTGTGCAGCGTCGCCGCCGGCGTGGTGGCCATGCTGGCGCCGGGCATCACCGCGCTGGTGCTGATTGCCGTCATGGGCGCGAACGCCATCGTCACCGGCGTGTTCGACCTAATTGCAGCTGTGCGGCTGCGCAAGCGCGGCCGCAATGCCTGGATGCTGTTCCTCGTCGGGATTCTGTCGGCGGTATTCGGCATTGTCGTACTGCTCTACCCGGGCGCAGGCGCGCTGGCACTTGTCTGGATGATCGGCACCTACGCGTTTATCACCGGAGCGCTCCTGTTCGTACTTGGGATCACTGCGCGAGGCTGGCTGCGCGGGGGCTTCTCCGACAAGCCAAGCACGCCGCTGCACTCGTAAGCGGATCCGGACGGTCGTCGCCGCTGGACGCAGACCGCAAACAGACCGGCACACAGCGCAGCAACCAGCAGGGCGGCATGCAACAGGCGTCCACGTCCGGAGGGGTGCGTGTGCCGAAGGCAGCCGGAGAAGTCATGGCGAAACGGCGCATCGACATCAAATAGAGCAAAGCGTTGCAGTGCTCGTGCGAGTCGACGACCTGCCGGTCAAAAACTTATTTTCCATCCATCACCTGCCCGCCCGGTAGCGGATGTCGAACGGTCCGAAAGGAGAACACCATGGCCAATTGCAGCGTATGCGGGAAGCCGGCGACCTCGCAAATCTCGATCACAGAGAACGGCGAGCGCCGTCAACTGATGCTTTGCCACGAGCATTATATGGAGTTCATGGCGCGCAATCAGCGCCGCCTGTCGCCGCTCGAATCGCTTTTTCACACCGGCCTCTTCGACAATCTCTTCGACGACATGTGGCCGCCGATCGAAGGCAGCAGCGGCACCCGGCCGCGCATCGGACGATCGGGATCGGGCGGGCAGACCGGCGATGCGCCCCCGAGTGCGGGCGAAGCCGAGCGTCAGCAGCCACAGGGTCGGCCGCGCCGGCATCGCCGTGAGCGCGAGGCCGTGGATCTGCAGACGTTCCTGAGCCAGAGCGGGCTCGACCGATTGCAGACGGCGGCACAGAAAGCGGTCGACTTCGGCAAGTCCGAAGTCGATACCGAACACCTGCTGCTCGCGCTCGCCGACAACAACGTGGTGCAGGAGATCC
>JAXDQB010000152.1:0-3224 GCA_034668065.1 Paraburkholderia sp. | reverse complement strand
CACGCACCGCACGGCCAACCCCTGTTTCCCGTTTAACTGCGCGCGCTGAACGCGCGCGCGAGCACCAAATTGCCTGCGAGTGTAGGTTCCTTCGTCACTCTCCGTCAAGGAACGGCAACGGCTCGGCTGTGCTATCTTATGCCCGCGTTTGGTGCCTACATGCGGTGCCAACATGCGGTGCCTACATGCCGTGCCTGCATGTGGTGTTTGCATGCGCTACGCGGGGAGCACCGGTCCAAGCGAGGGCGGCGCCCGCCATGCTCGCCGAACGTCCGAGCTGCGGGGTCCATGGCGCTCGACCGACCGCCTCGCGAGCGCGAGCCCAAATCGATGCGCGAAAACAGGCCGAACATGAGCCCTCTTTCGTCCACACCTCTTTTGTCCACACCTCTTTTGTCCCCACCATTAGACTGCGGTATCGCCGCGGCATCGAGGTCGCTCGTTCTCGGCATCGGTTGCCGGAGCGGCACATCGGTGGACAGGATCGATGCCGCCGTACGCTCGGCACTCGGCTCGCATTCCATACGCCGGGTAAACCGGGTCGCCACCCTCGAATCGAAAGTGAGCGAGCCCGCCCTGGTTGAATTCTGCGCCCGTCACGGCCTGGCGCTCGTCGCATTTTCTTCCGACGCGATCGACGCATGCATCCAGGCGAACGATGCGCTCACGCGGTCGCCTGCCGTACGCGAACACGTTCATGTCGACGGCGTGTGCGAACCGTGTGCGCTGCTTGCGGCGCCCGGCGGCACTTTGATCGCCGCCAAACTTGCGCTCGACGGTGTAACCGTCGCGATAGCGGCGATGCCCTCGACACAGTAAATGCTGGCGCGTGAATCGCCATTCACAAAGGAAGCTATGAAGACAGATCCCGACTCGCATCAACGCATGACGCAACGGCGCCAGGAAGGTCACCAAAAGAAACAATCCGCGGCCACCGTGGAAAAGGGCCTGCTGATCGTGCACACCGGTAACGGAAAAGGCAAGAGCACAGCTGCCTTCGGTATGGCCGTACGAATGCTCGGGCACGACGAACGCCTCGGCGTCGTGCAGTTCATCAAGGGCGCGTTGCATACGTCGGAACGCGATTTTCTGGGCGGCCATCCGAAATGCGATTTCATCACGATGGGCGATGGCTACACCTGGAACACGCAGAACCGCGAGGCCGACATGGCGACAGCGCGCAAAGGTTGGAACGAGGCGGTCCGGATGATCGAAAGTGGCGACTATCGGATGGTCATCCTTGACGAACTCAATACGGTTCTGAAATATGAATACCTGCCGCTCGACGAAGTGCTTGCCGTGCTGCAAGCCCGCGAGCCCATGCTGCACGTGGTCGTCACCGGCCGGCACGCGCCCGAGGCGCTCATCGAAGCGGCCGATCTTGTCACCGAGATGCGGCTTGTCAAACACCCGTACCGGGAACAGGGCGTGAAGGCGCAGCGCGGCGTGGAGTTTTGACGATGCCCGCTTGCCCCGCCCTTTTGATCAGTGCTCCGGCATCCGGCCAAGGCAAGACCACGATCACGGCCGGTCTTGCGCGGCTGCATCGACGGCAAGGACGGCGCGTGCGCGTATTCAAGGCAGGCCCGGACTTTCTCGACCCGACGATCCTCTCCCAGGCAAGCGGCGCGCCCGTGCTGTCGCTGGATCTATGGATGGTGGGCGAGAAGGAATGCCGCCGTTTGCTGGCCGAGGCCGCCCGGGAGGCCGATCTCATCTTGATCGAAGGAGTGATGGGACTCTTCGACGGCACGCCGAGCAGCGCGGACCTCGCGGCCACGTTTCGCGTGCCTGTCGCGGCGGTCATTTCGGCAAGCGCAATGGCACAGACCTTTGGCGCGCTTGCGTACGGGCTCGCGCGGTATCGGGAAGACGTGCCGTTTTACGGCGTGCTTGCGAATCATGTCGGCTCCGCACGCCACGCGCAAATGCTCGAGCAGGCGCTGCCGTCCGATCTTCGTTGGCTTGGCCACATTGAGGCCGCGAAGCGCATGGAGTTGCCCGGCCGACACCTCGGGCTTCATCAAGCCGGCGAAATCGATGACCTGGAAGCGCGAATCGAATGCGCCGCTGATGCCCTTGCGGGCACCGCACTTGCCGACCTGCCCGAGGCCGTTGATTTTCCGCCGGCAATAGCGCCTGCGCCGCAGCGGCTCCTCGATGGCTTACACGTGGCGATCGCCCGCGACGCCGCTTTCTCGTTCATCTACCCCGCCAACGTGAGCCTGCTTGAAGCGCTCGGCGCGCGCGTGAGCTTCTTCTCGCCGCTTGCAGACGAGGCCGTGCCGGAAAAAGCCGATGCTCTGTACTTGCCGGGCGGTTATCCCGAGCTGCATGCAGCGGCGCTTGCGCGTTGCACGCGAAGTGCGGAATCGATTCGAGCCCATGCCGCGGCCAACAAAACCCTTGTCGCCGAGTGTGGCGGGATGTTATATCTGCTCGAAAGCTTGACCGATTCTGAGGGCACCGCCACATCGATGCTCGGCCTGCTACCTGGGCATGCGACGATGCAAACGCGGCTTGCCGCATTGGGCATGCAAGAACTCGATACGAGACACGGCACGATGACCGGTCACACGTTTCACTACTCCCGCGTGACGACCACGCTCGATCCGGAGCGCCACGCCACGCGTCCTCAGCGCGGGGGCATCGGCGAGCCGGTATTCCGCCATGGCTCCATCGTCGCCACGTACATGCACAGTTATTGGCCCTCCAACCCTGCGCTGACAGCGGCACTCTTCCATGGCGAACTCCTTTAGCGAATCCGAGCGCGCAGCCGTTTACCGCGCGATCCACGAGCGGCGCGACATGCGCCATTTCGTGCGGGACCCCGTCGAGCCCGCGGTGTTAAAACGCCTCATTGAGGCAGCGCATCATGCGCCGAGCGTGGGATACATGCAGCCGTGGCGGATCGTACGCATCACCGATGCCAGCGTCCGCTCGGCATTGCACGCAGCTGTCGAACGCGAGCGGCTGAGTACCGCCGATGCACTGGGCCGCCGTCGCGACGAGTTCATGAAGCTGAAGGTTGAAGGGATGCTCGAGTGCGGCGAACTGCTGGTCATCGCCTTGATGGACGGCCGCGAAAAGCACGTCTTCGGGCGCCGCACGATGCCGGAGATGGACCTCGCATCGGTGGCATGCGCCATTCAGAATATGTGGCTTGCGGCACGCGCCGAAGGGCTCGGCATGGGCTGGGTGTCGATCTTCGATCCCGACGACGT
>JAXDQB010000151.1:0-11850 GCA_034668065.1 Paraburkholderia sp. | reverse complement strand
CAGGAGCAGGGGGAAAAACGCGGCGAGCCACGCCTGGCCGAAACTGATGCCCCGACTCAGGACCCGCTCGAAGCCTCGTTCCTGGAGATGCTGATGCGCACGCCGACAAGCAAGCGTGCACTCATGGGCTTGGCCGCGCTTTACGCCGAGCGCCGAAATGCGCGCGCCTTCAGCGAGATCGCAACTCAGATTCAAAGCCTGTCAGGCGGTCGCGGCCCGAATTGGCTGCACATCGCAACGCTTGGGCGCCAGCTCGACCCCGATAACCCGCTCTACACGCTTTCGGATGAAGGTGCCGAAGAGGAGAAGAACACATCCGCTGAAGCGGAGAGCGATACGCTGCCCGCTCACTTGGCCGCGGTACCACAGCAGGCGGACCGGAGCGGCCTTGAACCGGTGGTGACGGAAGGGCCGCCGCCTGCATCGACGACCGAAACCGTGCCTGCGGGAAAGCCGTTTCCCGTCGACGCAGCGGATGCGTTGAACGCGCTCGACATGGCATTGCCGCCGCGCGTCGGGCAGCAAGCCCAGCCGGGCGAGGTGGGCGTCGCGTTGGATGGCTCCGCAATCCCGCTGGAGGCCGAGCACGGGGCCTCCCATGATGCCCCCCACGACACTTCGCCAGTAGGACAGGCCAGCCTGAATGCACGCGAGCGCGACGCGGCGGGTGCGCCAGAAGCCGATGCGTCGCATGCCGACGATACGGCGCAGCGCGCAGCGTCGGCGCCGGCTGTCATGTCGGGGCTGGGCGCGGCGCGTTTCGGCCCGCTCAATCTTGCATTCGATCTCGATTTGCCGGGTGCTGGAAAAGCGATGCCAGCGGGGACGCCACCGGGCACGGTTGCCACGCCCGCGCAGCCGATGTTTTCGCCGGAGGAAATGGCGAAAATTGCCCGCAACAAGATCGAACTTGCGGCCGAATATATTGCGCTTGGCGACTTCGGTGGTGCGCGCACCCTGATTTACGAAGTGATCGAATCGAACGATCCGGGCACGCGCGATGAGGCGAAGGCGTTGCTTGCGACGCTTGCGCCGCTATCCTGACGCGGACGCTTCCCTTTATGCGCATCGCTCTCGGCATTCAATACGACGGCACGGCATTTTGCGGTTGGCAGTCGCAGCCGCATGGCAAGACGGTGCAGGACGTGCTTGAGCGGGCGCTCGCCGAGTTCGCGCGTACGCCCATTCATACCGTGGTGGCGGGGCGAACGGATACGGGCGTGCATGGGCTCGGCCAAGTCGTGCATTTCGACACCGCGCTTGATCGCACCGAGTTCTCGTGGGTGCGCGGGACGAACGCTTTCCTGCCGACGGCAGTGGCCGTGCAGTGGGCGAAAGCGATGCCGGAAACGTTTCATGCGCGCTTTTCGGCGTTCGAGCGCACCTACCACTATGTGCTTCACGTCCATCCGGTCCGCTCGCCAATGCTTGCAGGCCGTACCGGCTGGATTCATACCCCGCTCGATATCGACCCGATGCGCGAGGCGGCTGAGTGCCTCATCGGCGAGCACGACTTCTCGGCGTTCCGATCGTCGGAATGCCAAGCGAAAACGCCGGTCAAACATGTTTATCAGATTGACATTCGCCGTGCCGGCGACCTCATCCACTTCCGCTTCCGCGCCAATGCGTTTCTCCATCACATGGTGCGCAATCTGATGGGGTGCCTCGTGGCAGTCGGCCGCGCCCGGTACCCGGTGACGTGGCTCGCGGACGTGCTCGCGAGCCGCGACCGAAGCCGCGCCGCGCCCACCTTCATGCCTGAAGGGCTTTATCTGGTACACGTCGGATATCCCGAGGCGTTCGCTGTGCCGCCCGCGAATCTCGGCTGCGTGCCATGGAGCGGTATCTGGAGCGACTAACCTCGAGAAAGCAGAACAAGCCCATCATGAATGCAACCGCAGCCTCGTCTTTACCATCGGCCGGCAACATGCCGTATCGCACCCGCATCAAGCTGTGCGGGCTTTCGCGCCAAGCGGACGTCGCGCTCGCCGTGGCGCTCGGCGCCGATGCGATCGGCCTCGTCTTCTATCCGCCGAGCCCGCGGGCCGTCGGCGTGGCCGAGGCGATCGAACTCGTGAAGGGTTTGCCGCCGTTCATCTCGGTCGTTGGCCTCTTCGTCAATGCGACTTGCGACTGGGTGAGCGAGGTGACGAGCAACGTGCCGCTCACGATGATGCAGTTCCATGGCGATGAGAAGCCCGCGCATTGCGAAGCGCTTGGTAGCGTCGCTGGCCTGCCCTGGTTGCGTGCGCTGCGCGTCGCGCCGAATACGCAGCCCGCCGATTTGGTAGAATCGGCGCTTAACTATTCGGCAGCCGGCGGCCTGCTCTTTGACACCCATGTCGAAGGATACGGCGGCGGCGGGAAAACTTTCGATTGGTCACTTATTCCAGCAGAGCTCGCGCGTCGGGCCGTTTTGAGTGGTGGGTTGAACGCGCAAAACGTCGGTGAGGCGATTCGTCGCGTGCGCCCGTACGCGGTCGATGTCTCGAGCGGCATCGAAGTGCCGGGCGCGAAGGGCGTGAAGGATCCCGCCCGGATGGCAGCGTTCGTGCGCGCGGTGCGCGATGCGGATGCCGGATGAATCGAAAGCGGCGCGGCGCAGACAAGACGCATGCAACGCCGAAGCCGCCCCTGCTCAGAGTGACAAAAATGTACAAACTTCCCGATCAACGCGGTTATTTCGGCCCTTACGGCGGCAAGTTCGTGGCCGAGACACTCGTTCATGCCCTCGACGAGCTGCGCCTGGCCTATGAAAAATATAGCCAGGACCCGGCGTTCGTCGCCGAATATGAGCGCGAACTGAAGCACTTCGTCGGCCGCCCGTCGCCGATTTATCACGCGCAGCGCTGGAGCGAGCTGCTCGGCGGCGCCCAGATCTATCTCAAGCGCGAAGACCTGAACCACACGGGCGCGCACAAGGTAAACAATGTGATCGGCCAGGCGCTGCTTGCCAAGCGAATGGGCAAGCAGCGTGTGATCGCCGAAACCGGCGCCGGCCAGCACGGCGTCGCGACGGCGACGATCGCGGCCCGCTTCGGCATGGAGTGTGTCGTCTACATGGGGTCCGAGGACGTGCGCCGACAGGCCGCCAACGTCTACCGCATGAAATTGCTCGGAGCCACCGTCGTGCCGGTCGAGTCGGGCTCTCGCACGCTCAAGGATGCGCTGAACGAGGCCATGCGCGACTGGGTGACCAATGTCGAAAGCACGTTCTACATCATCGGTACCGTGGCAGGCCCGCATCCCTATCCGATGATGGTGCGCGATTTCCAGCGCGTGATCGGCGACGAATGCCGGGTGCAGATGCCGGAGCTGACAGGGCGCCAACCCGACGTCGTGATCGCCTGCATCGGTGGCGGATCGAATGCGATGGGCATCTTCTATCCGTATATCGACGACGAAGCGGTCAAGCTGATCGGTGTCGAGGCGGCCGGCGACGGGCTCGAGACGGGGCGCCATGCAGCCTCGCTCACGGGCGGAAGCCCCGGTGTGCTGCACGGTAACCGCACTTATCTGTTGCAGGACGAGAACGGTCAGATCATCGAGACACACTCGATCTCGGCGGGACTCGACTATCCGGGCGTCGGGCCCGAACATGCCTGGCTCAAGGACAGCGGCCGCGCGCAATACGTCGCAATCGCCGATGATGAGGCGTTGAAGGCGTTTCACGACTGCTGCCGTATCGAAGGCATCATTCCGGCGCTTGAATCGAGCCACGCGCTGGCTTATGCGGCGAAGCTCGCGCCAACGTTTGGACCTGATAAGCACTTGCTCGTCAATTTGTCGGGTCGTGGCGACAAGGACATGCATACGGTGGCCGAACGCTCGGGGATTCGTTTCTGAGCGCCGCCGTGATGCGCGATCTCTTTGAGGACTTCGAGGAGCTGCAGCCGGGTGCAGGCAGCGCACCCGCGCCCTGCTGCGCATTGCCCGCCGGCTTCGACTTGCGCAACCGCGATTTTCTCGCCGATGTTGCAAGTGTAGCCGACGCCTCGATCGATCTGATTGTCGCCGATTCGCCGTACGGGCTCGGCAAGGACTACGGCAACGATTCGGACATGCTGGTTGGCGAGGCGTTTCTCGCCTGGACGCGCAGTTGGATCGAGTTGGCAATCCCGAAGCTCAAGCCAAGCGGCTCGCTCTATATCTTCTGCACGTGGCAGTATGCGCCCGAGATATTTTCGTTCTTGAAGACGAAGCTCACGATGGTCAACGAGATCATCTGGGACCGGCGTGTGCCGAGCATGGGCGGCACGACGCGCCGTTTCACGTCGGTGCACGACAATATCGGCTTCTTTGCCGTTTCCAAGGACTACCACTTCGATATCGATCCGGTTCGTATCCCGTACGACGCCGAGACGAAGAAGGCGCGTTCGCGCAAGCGGTTCGAAGGCAGCAAATGGCTTGAGCAGGGCTACAACCCGAAGGACGTCTGGTCGGTTTCGCGCCTGCACCGACAGCATGCGGAGCGCGTTGACCACCCGACGCAAAAGCCGCTCGAGATCGTCGAACGGATGGTGCTGTCGAGTTGCCCGCCGGGTGGCCGCGTGCTCGATCCGTTCATGGGCAGTGGCACGACGGCCGTCGCTTGCGCGCGTCACGGGCGCGAGTTCGTCGGCTACGAGATCAACGAAAGCTATTGCGCGATCGCGCGCGAACGCGTGGCCGCGGCGTGCGACCGGCGTTCCAAAGCGAGCGCCGCCGCCTGATGACGCGGCCGGCCGGCGCAATCAACCCGATTCCAGAGAAACCCATCATGTCCCGTATCGAAAAGACTTTCGCGGCCCTCGCCGCGCAACGCAGGAAAGGACTGATTCCGTTCATCACGGCCGGCGATCCCGATCCCGCCAAGACGGTGGACCTCATGCATGCGCTAGTTGCGGGCGGCGCCGACGTGATCGAACTCGGTGTACCGTTTTCCGATCCGATGGCAGACGGCCCGGTGATTCAGCGCTCGTCGGAACGGGCGCTTGCGCGCGGCGTGTCGCTGCGTCAAGTGCTTGCTGACGTAAAGCGGTTTCGCGAGCGCGATGCAAAGACGCCCGTCGTGCTGATGGGCTATGCGAATCCGGTCGAGCGCATGGGCATCGACGCGTTCGCGACGGCTGCGGTGGCGGCGGGCGTTGACGGCGTGCTCGTTGTCGACTATCCGCCCGAGGAATCTGTCGAGTTCTCCGAGCGGATGCGCTCGGCTGGCATCGATCCGATCTTCCTGCTCGCCCCCACTTCGACCGACGAGCGCATTGCGGCAGTTGGCAAGGTGGCGAGCGGTTACATCTATTACGTCTCGCTGAAGGGGGTGACCGGCGCCGGGCATCTGGACGTTTCCAGCATCGCGAGTAAAATCCCGGCCATCAAGTCGCATGTTCCTCTGCCCGTGGGAGTCGGTTTCGGCATTCGGGACGCCCAGACGGCTCGCGCGGTGGCCGAGGTGGCCGACGCCGTGGTGGTCGGCAGCCGCATCGTGCAGTTGCTGGAGGAAACGCCGCCCGAAGCGGCCGCAGCGAAGCTGACGGAATTCATTGCCGAACTGCGGCGCGCGCTCGACGGCGCGTGAGATTGAACGGCGGCGCACCGGGCTTCCCTCCGCGCTTGTCGTCGCGGCGCAAGAGAAAAAGCCAGGTGCAAGTGCAAGTGCAAGTGCATGTAGGAAGGCACGCGCAACTGCCACGGGCCGATGCTGCGCAAAAAGAGACCAATTAAAGGAATGACGATGAGCTGGCTCGACAAACTGCTGCCCCCGAAGATCAAACAAACCGACCCGAAGAGCCGAAAGGGCATTCCGGAGGGTTTGTGGGTCAAGTGTCCGTCGTGCGAGGCGGTGCTGTACCGCAACGATGTCGAGGCGAATCTGCATGTCTGCCCGAAGTGCAGCCATCACATGCGCATCGGCGCCCGTGCGCGGCTCGATGGGCTGCTCGACTCCGAAGGCCGCTATGAGATCGGCCAGGAGATCGTGCCGGTCGATGCCTTGAAGTTCAAGGACAGCCGCAAGTATCCGGACCGCATCAAGGATGCGATGGACGATACCGGCGAGACGGACGCGATGGTGGTGATGGGTGGCGCCATTCACACGCTGCCTGTCGTGGTGGCCTGTTTCGAGTTCTCGTTCATGGGCGGTTCGATGGGCTCGGTGGTGGGCGAGCGCTTTGCGAGAGGCGCGCAAAACGCGCTCGAGCAGCAAGTGCCGTTCATTTGCGTGACGGCCTCGGGCGGCGCGCGCATGCAGGAGAGCCTGCTGTCGCTCATGCAGATGGCGAAGACCACGGCGATGTTGACGAAGCTTTCGGAAGCCAAGCTGCCGTTCATCTCTGTGCTGACCGATCCGACGATGGGCGGCGTGTCGGCAAGTTTCGCGTTCCTCGGCGACGTCGTCATCGCGGAGCCGAAGGCGCTGATCGGCTTCGCGGGCCCGCGCGTGATCGAGCAAACGGTGCGTGAGAAGTTGCCGGAAGGTTTCCAGCGCGCCGAGTTCCTGCTGCAAAAAGGCGCGATCGACATGATTGTCGATCGCCGCAAACTGCGCGAGGAGATTGCAACCCTGATCGCGCTGTTGACGCGATTGCCCGCGGACGCCGTGGCGTGACAACGTTTCCTACGCTCGACGCCTGGCTCGCGCATCTCGAATCGGCGCACCCCGTCGGCATCGACATGGGGCTCGACCGTATCGGCCAGGTGAAAGCGGCGTTGAGATTGACGTTGACGTGCCCGGTGTTGACCGTCGGCGGAACAAACGGCAAGGGTTCGACCTGCGCCATTCTCGAATCGATCCTGCTGCATGCCGGCTACCACGTCGGCTGCCACACCTCGCCGCATCTGCTCGAATTCAATGAGCGCGCTCGCATCGACGGGCACAACGCCACCGATGCGGAGCTGCTGCCTCACTTTGAGGCCGTGGAATTCGCGCGCAATAGCCTGCCCGAACCAGTTTCGTTGACTTACTTCGAGTTCACGACGCTGGCGATTCTGCATCTGTTCGCCTCGCGAGGGCTCGATGCGGTCGTTCTCGAGGTGGGGCTGGGTGGACGGCTCGACGCGGTGAATATTATCGATACCGACTGCGCGGTCATCACGAGCATCGATATCGACCATACCGAGTATCTTGGTGGCACGCGCGAGAAGATCGCGTTCGAAAAAGCCGGTATTTTCCGCCCGGGCAAGCCCGCCATTTGTGCCGACCCCGCCGCGCCGCACACGCTCGTGGACCACGCGAGCGCGATCGGCGCCGACTTGTGGCTCTTCGGGCGCGACTTCCGCTACGAAGGGCAGGCCGGCACCGAACGGCAACAGTGGAGTTACGTCGGGCGCTCGATGCGGCGATCGGCACTTGCGTATCCGGCGTTGCGCGGCGCGAATCAGCTGATTAATACATCGGCCGCACTTGCGGCGCTCGAGGCGCTGCGCGAGCGACTGCCAGTCTCCGCGCAGGAAGTGCGCCTCGGACTAGCCAACGTCGAGCTGGCTGGACGGTTTCAGGTGCTGCCCGGCAGGCCGACGATCGTGCTCGATGTCGCCCACAATCCGCATGCGGCTGCCGTGCTTGCGCAGAATCTCGGCGGCATGGGCTTTTACCGATACACCTATGCGGTGTTCGGAGCCATGCGGGACAAGGATGTCGCGGGTATTCTCGGGCATATGAAGGGCGAAATCGATCACTGGTGCGTGACGGATCTGCCGCTTGGACGAGCCGCTTCAGCCGAGACGCTAGACACCGAGCTACGCAACGCCGGGGTGACCGACGGGCCGGACAGCAGCGTGAGGCGTTTCGTCACGCCCGCCGAGGCATTCGAAGACGCAGCGAAGCGAGCGACGGAGGATGATAGAATTGTCGTTTTCGGCAGTTTTTATACGGTGGCTGGCGTAATGGCACTAATGGCCTATCGTAAATCGCGGCAACATTGATCGGTTCCTACGCGTTTCAGCCTCGAATTCAGCGATTCATGGGACTTTTTTCCTTCGGCAATAAAAACGACACGCCAAGCCGGCGCGGCGCCAATGCAAAATCCTCGCGCGCCGAACCGCGCCGTCGCCGTACGGAGCGTAGCGGCGACCTCTTCGGCAAGGACGAGGCCCGTGCAGCCGACGCAATGCTGCTCGACCCGACTCTTCCGGAGAAGCAGCGCGCGCGGCGCCGTCTTGTCGGCGCCATCGCGCTGGTCGTTGCTGCTGTAGTGATTCTGCCGCTGGTGCTCGATTCGCATCCGAAGCCGGTCACCGACGACATCGCCATTGATATCCCGAACCCGGCCGGCAGTATGCCCAGACGAGCCGGCGACGACGTGGCTAACGTGGCCAACGTGGCCAACCCGGCGACGGATCTGCAGGCGGATGTTGCACCTGACAATGTGGGCGCGGCGGCCGCCGGGATGACGCGGCTGGCGTCGAGTGGTGCTGGCGCGGGCTCTCCGCCGGCGCCGGATCAATTAACGCAATCGACGCAATCGACGGCGCGAACACAGCCGGCCAAGGCGATGCAATCCGCGAGCGCGGGGAAGCCGGCTGGTTTGCCTCCTCAAAAGCTTGCCGCGCCAACGCTGCCGCAGGCGCCGTCATCGCCGGCGACGAAGCCGCAAGGACAAAAGCAGGCAACGAAATTGGCCGCGGCGCCTTTGCCCGCGCCTGTGCCCGTACCGAGCGCAGCCAATGCGGATTCGGGTACGCCTGCGACGCCGGCCGGAGCGCGATTCGCCGTGGAGTTGGGGGTGTTCGCTGACGATGCAAGCGCGCGCCAGTGGGAGCGCAAGCTGACGGCAGCGGGGGTACCCGCGTACATCGAGCGTCGCAAGCAAGCTGACGGCTCCATGCGTGCGATGCTGCGTGCGGGACCGTTTCCCGATCGTGCTGCAGCCTCGGCGGCAATTGCGAAGGTGCGCGAAGCCGGCCTGACGGCCAACGCGGCGCAGTGAAGGACACATGCTGACAGCATTCGACTACGCGGCACTGGCCGTGATTGCCCTGTCCGCGCTGCGTGGCGCATGGCGTGGCCTGCTATCCGAGGTTTTCGGGTTGATCGGCTGGATCGTGGCTTTTTTTGTCGCTTCCCGATATGTCGACCGTTTGGTGCCCTATATTCCAGCTGACTGGCCCGGTGGTGCACTGACGCAGTGGCTGCTGGCCTTCATGGGGATCGCCGTCGGCGTTGTGCTCGTGGCCGGCATAGGGAGCGCCGTGATCGCGCGGCTCGTCGCGGCGAGCGGGCTTGACGGCGCTGACCGGTCACTTGGTTTGATGTTCGGCATTGTGCGGGGTGTTCTGGTCGTGCTGGTGCTCGTTGCACTGGCCGGCCTGACCGAGCTGCCGAAACAGGAATTTTGGCGCCATGCGCTCTTGCGGCCTTATGCCGAGCAGGGCGTGCGCACGCTGAAACCGTTTTTGCCGAAAGCGCTCGCCGAGTATGTTCGGATTTGAGGCTTAAGGCATAGTGAACGCAACGCGGCGGACGCGATCGTTTTTGTATTTTTGAAGGACCTGCCATGTGTGGCATCGTAGGCGTAGTCTCCAACTCCCCGGTCAATCAGCTGATCTACGACAGCCTTCTGCTGTTGCAGCATCGCGGCCAGGATGCAGCCGGCATCGCAACCGCGAACGGCAGCACATTCCACATGCATAAGGCGAACGGCATGGTGCGCGACGTGTTTCGCACGCGCAACATGCGCAGCCTGCCCGGTACCTCGGGCATCGGCCAGGTGCGTTATCCGACGGCCGGCTCGGCGTCCAGCGAAGAGGAAGCGCAGCCGTTCTACGTGAACGCGCCGTTCGGCATCATCCTCGCGCATAACGGCAATCTCACGAACTGGAAGCAGCTGAAGGATGAGATGTTCCGCATCGACCGCCGCCATGTGAACACCAGTTCGGACACCGAAGTATTGCTCAATGTGCTTGCGCATGAAGTGCAGCTTGCAACTTCGGGCCTGCAGCTCGATCCCGAGACGGTGTTCAAGGCCGTTGCCGGCGTGCATCGCCGCGTGCGTGGCTCGTATGCGATCGTCTCCCTGATAGCCGGTTACGGCTTGCTGGCCTTCCGCGATCCGTTCGGCATCCGTCCGCTTTGCCTCGGCAAGCATGAAACCGAGCACGGCGTGGAATGGATGGTTGCGTCGGAATCGGTGGCGGTGGAGGGCATCGGTTTCGAATTCGTGCGCGACGTGGCGCCCGGCGAAGCAATCTTCATCGATAAGGACGGCTGCTTGCACAGCCAGCAGTGCGCTGAAAAGCCGAGCCTCAATCCCTGCATTTTCGAGTATGTCTATCTTGCGCGGCCCGACTCGGTGCTCGACGGCGTGCCCGTTTATAACGTGCGTCTGCGCATGGGTGATTATCTCGCCGAGAAGATCAAGCGTGAGCTGCCCGATGTGAAGATCGACGTCGTGATGCCGATTCCCGATTCGTCGCGTCCGGCGGCGATGCAGGTGGCGGCGAAGCTCGGTGTGGAATATCGCGAGGGGTTCTTCAAGAACCGCTATGTCGGGCGCACCTTTATCATGCCGGGGCAGGCTGTACGCAAGAAGTCGGTGCGGCAAAAGCTCAATGCGATGGCGATCGAGTTCAAAGGCAAGAACGTGCTGATCGTCGACGATTCAATCGTGCGCGGCACGACCTCGTATGAAATCGTGCAGATGGCGCGCGATGCGGGGGCGAACAAGGTGATTTTTGCGTCGGCCGCGCCGCCGGTCAAGTTTCCGAACGTCTATGGTATCGATATGCCCACGCGCGGCGAGCTCGTGGCGCATGGGCGCACTGATGACGAAGTGGCGAAGATGATCGGCGCCGATTACCTCGTTTATCAGGACGTCGAAGCGTTGAAGCAGGCCGTGCACGATATCAATCCGGCGCTTTCTCGGTTCGATGCGTCGTGCTTTGACGGGAAGTACATCACGGGGGATGTGACTTCCGAGTATCTTGACGTGATTGAGCGTGCGCGGACAGCGCCTGCTTCGCAATCGGAGCGGGATTCGGCGGGGGATGTTGTGGATTCTACGGTTACGCGGTCGCAGTTGCACTTGCAGTTGTCGATGGAGTGAGCGAGGTGAACTAGCGAAACGAGCGGGTTTTATCTGGTGCTTAGCAAGCCCGCTTCAACCTACGCCTAGGGCTTTCGCATGAGGGCCGCTTATCAGCGGCCAAGGATGGAACTGCGCTGTTCGAGGTCCAAGCGGCAAGGTTGCGGATATTTTTCAAGCTGACCGGTTTGGGTTGCTCGCGTTGAGTCATCCGGCCGGATTTAGCATCATTTGGTGCAAGGCTGCCATGTTGTGGGCAGCTACCTTGTCTCGAATGAGGCTCACATTCTCAGACCACGAAACGTCGAGTGCCCGGTGCAGCTGATTCGCGATGCCTCAACGGGCGAGAATCAACTGCATCGTTTTCGCGGCTTTGCCCCTAAAACGAGCGGTAGGCCGCGGCAGTCTCGCGTCAGCTATCACGGGCCTTAGGGATACGGGCCGTTGATTTGCCGCAAGTCGTTCCACCAATTTGCTTCGCCCTTCTGTCGAGGCGCGCGCGTCGCCAAGATCCAGTCCCGCGAATTCCTGCTCGGCCCATCGCTGGCCTGCTGTCGTCACGCCCCCGCTAAATCGCGAATGTAAACGCGATCCCTCAAAGTCTTCAAGCTCCGCTTTCGCGTAATTGAATGTAAATGGTTATCCGAGCTGGCGCACGC
Organism: Paraburkholderia sp.; assembly: GCA_034668065.1. Classification (GTDB taxonomy): domain Bacteria; phylum Pseudomonadota; class Gammaproteobacteria; order Burkholderiales; family Burkholderiaceae; genus Trinickia. The sequence continues at coordinate 188 of JAXDQB010000151.1, read as the reverse complement.
CCGGACGAGATCTGTATAACGCCATCACCTGAAGGTGTCCGGCGCGGGAGCGCCGTTCTCGTACCGCAGAAGCATCGGTCAATGCACAATTCTGTCAAATCTGGCAGTCGATACTTGTGTGATTGATGCTCGCAACGTCCCAGTATCTGCTGGCCGTGCGTCGTCAGTTGGGACACGACCGTCTTTTT
>JAXDQB010000150.1:0-3732 GCA_034668065.1 Paraburkholderia sp. | reverse complement strand
AAGGTTTTGTTGATCGTCAACACGGCAAGCGAGTGCGGATTCACGCCCCAGTACGAGGGCCTGCAGAAGCTCTACGAACGGTTTTCCGCCCGAGGTTTCGAAGTGCTCGGCTTCCCTTGCAATCAGTTCGGGAAGCAGGAACCCGGGGATGCGGCCCAGATCGGTAGCTTTTGTGAAAAGAACTACGGCGTCACGTTCCCGTTGTTCGACAAGATCGAGGTGAACGGGCCCAACGCGCATCCGCTGTATCGCTATTTGGCGAGCGAAGCGCGGGGCGTGCTGGGGACGAAGTCCATCAAATGGAACTTCACGAAGTTTCTGGTTGAGCGCGATGGGAAAGTCGCGAAGCGCTATGCCCCTTCAGTTAAGCCCGAAGCAATCGGCATTGATATCGAATCGAATTTGTCGGTGCTCTAAGGGCGTGAAAATGAGGGGCGTGGCGACGCCAGCCGGCGTAGCCCGGCACCTCGCGCGGCAAGATCGGTGTGGGAAGAGCCCGGTTGCCCCTAGTTGCTCTCAGCGGTGGGCAACCGGGATCGCAAATTCGCTTGCTTATACCGGTGATGGATTGCGCTCCGCGAACCCTTCCTGGTGCCAATACGGATAGGCGGGCTTGACCGCGCTTGCGGCGTCGAGCTTCTGGATTTGCTCCGACGTCAAATTCCAGCCAACGGCGCCGAGGTTGTCGCGCAACTGCGCTTCGTCGCGTGCGCCGATGAGCACAGTCGAGACGCTAGGGCGCTGCAACAGCCAGTTGATCGCGATTTGCGGAAGCGTCTTGCCCGTCTCGGCCGCGATTTCATCAAGCGCGTCAACGACGCGGAACAGATATTCCTCCGGCACCGGCGGGCCCATGTCGGCGGTCTTGTGCAAGCGGCTTGTCGCAGGCAGCGGCTGGCCGCGGCGGATCTTGCCCGTCAGCCGCCCCCAGCCGAGTGGGCTCCAGACTACAGCACCCACACCCTCTTTGAGGCCGAGCGGCATTAGCTCCCATTCGTAATCGCGGCCTATGAGCGAATAGTAAGTCTGGTTCGCGACGTGCCGCGGATAGCCGTAGCGGTCCGCGACGTCGAGCGACTTCATCAAATGCCAGCCGGAAAAGTTGGACACGCCCGTGTAGCGAATCTTCCCGGCGCGCACAAGGTCGTCGAGCGTCGACAACGTCTCGGCTACGGGCGTCTTTGCATCGAAGCCATGGAGCTGAAAGAGATCGATGTAGTCCGTCTGCAACCGCTTCAATGCGGCGTCGACGGCCTGAATCAGGTGAAAGCGTGACGAACCGACACTGTTCGGCCCTTCGTCGAAGCGGAACGTCGCCTTCGTGGAGATGAGCACTTTGTCGCGCCGGCCCTTCAGTGCCTCGCCAAGCACGGACTCGGACGCGCCGGCCGAATAGATGTCGGCGCTATCGAACAGGGTAACGCCTGAGTCGAGGCAAAGATCGATAATGCGACGCGCCTGCGCCACGTCGGTCTTGCCCCAAGCCTCGAAGAACTCGCCCTTGCCGCCAAAGGTTCCGGTGCCGAAGCTGAGAACCGGCACTTTGAACCCCGATGCGCCCAAATGTCTGTGTTCCATCGAATAGGTCCTTTCATCTGAATACGAGCGCTCAGTTTATCCAGATCGCATCGGTCGCGCTGTGACCGCAGCAATGCTGTTGGTCAAGCGTCTCCCAGGCGGCCGACCGTGCCAAGGTGATTGCGACGCGGCACCGAAGCCGGCCGCGTGGCGGATCACTTAAAGAATGGGCGAAAAAAGGCGCGCCACATGCATGATGACGCGCCGCAGTGCGGGCGCATTGCGATATTCGCTCTGGTCGACTTCGCCGGCTTGCGCGAAGTCGTTGGCAAGCATTGCCTCGACTTCGGCAGCGAAGCCGCGATCGATCGTCAGCACCAGGATCTCGAAATTAAGGCGGAACGAACGATTGTCGAGATTGGCGCTGCCAACGGACGCTGCAACGTTGTCGATCAGCACAACCTTTTGATGCAGGAATCCGGGCCGGTACCGGAAAATTCGCACGCCGGCGCCCACGAGATCGTACGCATAGAGCTTCGACGCTTCGAATACGACGTAATGGTCGCGCCGGCTTGGGATCAAGATGCGCACGTCGACGCCGCGCATAACAGCCAGACGCAGTGCTGAGAACACCGCTTCGTCCGGGATGAGATAGGGCGTCGTGATCCAGATCCGCTCTTGCGCCGCGTTGATCGCCTCCACGAAAAAGAGCGAACCTGTCTCGCCTTTGTCCGCCGGACTCGGCGCGACAACGAGACAGTGCATGTCGTGCGTGCCGACCGGCTCGGGTGCTTCGGCCTGCGAGGGCTCGAGATGCGGCAACTGCTGTGTCGCCCAGTGCCAGTCCTCCAGAAACACGAATTGCACGCTCGCGACGATCGGCCCGCAGATGTCGATGTGCGTGTCGCGCCAAGGCGAAAGCCGCGGGTTGGCGCCGAGGTATTCAACGCCTACGTTATGACCGCCGACGAACGCTCGCGCGCCATCGACGACGACGATCTTGCGATGATTGCGAAAATTGAGCTGAAAGCGATTGACGAAGTGCCGGTCCGTTGCAAACGGATGGATCTCGACGCCACTTGCGAGCAGTTCTGCCACGTAGCGCTGCGGCAGATCGAAGGAGCCGATGCTGTCGTAAAGAAAGTAGACCCGTACCCCTTCGGCCACCTTGGCAATGAGAAGATCCTTCAGCACGGCACCGAGCGCGTCGTCACGCACGATGAAGAACTGCACAAGTACGTAGTTGCGTGCGTTTTCGATGGCGTCGAGGATCGCGGCGAACGTCGCGTCGCCATTGACGAGCGTGCGCACGGCGTTGCCGGGCAAAAATGGCATGCCGCTCAGGCGCGTGAGTGCTCGCACCACGCGGTGGCCGAGCGCATCGGCAGGGCGACCGGCGGACGATGCGCTCGTGTCCCAGGCATTCGGATGCGCGCGCGTGCGCAGCAATTCGTTTTCGAGGCGGCGCGCGTCGATATAGCCCGAAAACTTGCTGCGGCCGAGAAAGAGATAGGGAATCAGCGTGAAGTAGGGCATCGCGACCAGCGACACGGCCCAGGCGATGGCACCTTGCGAGGTGCGCGTGTTGAGAATCGCGTGGCATGCCGCGACGGCGCCGAGCAAATGCGCGGCGACGATGAGGCTGCCTAGTGATAGCCAGTTGAATTCGAAGTGCATGCTTGCAAGAGACTGCGGTTCGTGTCTGACAGGCGGCGATCGACGTCTCGCCCTCCACGCATCTTACCCAACGTGCTCAATGAGGGGCAGACTCGCTTGCACAATGGGACGGCGGTTCTGAATCGCTGCGCCGACGGAACAGAATGCCGCCGACAATCGAGAGTTGCGCCAGAGCATAGGTGGCCCATATCGCAAGTGCGCTGCCCTTGAACGCGCCGATGAAACGGTCGATGCCGATCATCGCGTCGGAGATGACGAACGCAAGGCCGCCCATTGCAATGCTGGCCCGGCCACCTAGTGGTCGCAGCCTCACACTGAGGGCGAAGCTTGCCATCAGGCATAGCGCGGCCATGTAGGCTGCAACGGGCAGGGTGAGTTCGGCCAGTCGCGGCAGGAATTGGAGGTACATGCCGAGCGCCGTCAGCCAGAGCACCGAAAGCGCGACGCGCCGCCAGCCGCGGGGCCGGACGGCGAGCGGCGCGAGCATCGCACAATAAGCGACATGGGCAAGCAGGAACGCGGCCAGGCCGCCGACGA